>NZ_JAJDKB010000072.1:0-8951 GCF_020589955.1 Faecalibacillus sp. TM498 | reverse complement strand
ACCTAATATTCTTATAAAATCTGCTTTCTGAAAGAGTAAATTCTACTTTTATTTTTCATTTTTTTAAAGTGGAATTTAACTTTTCACTTTAGCATATAATAAAAACATCTCATTAGAGATGTTATCATCACTTGGAGCGGGTGATGGGAATCGAACCCACGTAGTCAGCTTGGAAGGCTGAAGTTCTACCATTGAACTACACCCGCAAGTATGGTGCCCGAAACCGGACTCGAACCGGTACAGCTGTTACACCGGCAGATTTTGAGTCTGCTGCGTCTACCAATTTCGCCATTCGGGCTTGTGTGCCTTATCATTATAACAAGACCTTTATTATAAAACAAGCAAAAAATAAAAAAAGAGTATTCCCTACTCTAATTTATCTTTAAAATCATTCCATTTTTCTTCTGTGAAATTTTTTACACGATCAATCCCATTTTCTACATCATCTACAGCATCTTGAAAAACACCTTCCCCATTTCCATAATAATACATCATCAATGTTTTCGTTTTCTTTCCTAATTCTAAAATTTCTTTTTCTTCACTTGATAACTTTTGATCTGTATTTTTTTCTATATACTCTAATCGACTCGCAGCTTCATAAACTTTTTTAGCTTCTTCTTGATTATCTTGAGTAATTCCTTCTTTAATTTTATCATAACCATCTAAAATTGTTTGTGTTAAGGCTTTAACATCTTGTTTAGAAGTATCATTTTCAACATCTTGATCTATCTGATCAAAATCATCTTTTACATCATCCCAAGCAATTTCTACGTTTTCTTTAAAACCACTATCAGTTGTTTGATTTCTACAGCCTGTTAAAGTAAAAGTACAAGTTATTAAAAGTATCAAAGTTATAATATATCTTTTCATTTTATTCCTTCTTTCATTTCTAGTATGTCCTTGATATTTTATTTCATACTTTTATTGAAGAAAAAGCATGTTTTCGATAAAATATAAAAAAAAGAGGAATGCTTATGACAAATAAAGAAAGATTTATAGAATTATATAAAACAAATATAAAAAGACCTGGAAGCGAAAAACTTCTTGAATATTTATTATCTCCACATTCTGATTTCTTTGAAGCACCTGCCAGTGCACGATTTCATGGAAGCTATGATGGTGGATTACTTGAACATAGTTTAAATGTATATGATTGTTTGAAAGATTATCTTCAAAGAGAAAGAGTGAAAGATACATATCAAATGAATTATAGTGAAGAAACAATTGCGATTGTTTCATTATTACATGATTTATGTAAAATTAATTGTTATAAAAAGGGAACACGTAATGTTAAAAAAGATGGTCAATGGATTCAAGTACCAAACTATGAATATGATGATCAATTGCCTTATGGTCATGGTGAAAAAAGTGTTTATATGATTAGTGGGTATATGCGTCTTACAAGAGAAGAAGCCTTTGCGATTAGATATCATATGGGCTTTTCTGGAAATGAAGATGCTAGAAATGTTGGAAAAGCTTTTGAAATGTTTCCTATTGCTTTTGCATTAAGTGTTGCCGATATGGAAGCAACTTATTTTATTGAGGGGAAAAAATAATGAATGAATTATTTATTAAACGAATGAAAGAATTATTAAAAGATGATTTTGATGCTTTTATTAATTCTTTAAATGAAAATGAAGTTAAAGGATTTTATTTAAATCCTTTAAAAAAGGATGTTTTAAATCATTTAAATCATCAATATATAGAAAAACATCCTTATGTAGATGGTGGTTATTATTTTGACTATCTTCATTATCCATTAGGGAAAAGTCCTTATTTTATGTGTGGACTTTATTATATTCAAGAACCAAGTGCTATGAGCGTAGCAGCTTGTTTAGATATTAAAGAAAATGATTATGTTTTAGATATGTGTGGTGCTCCTGGAGGTAAGACGTGTTATGTTGCCAGCCGTCTTTCTAATGAAGGATTAATGATTGCTAATGATATTTCTAAATTACGTGCTTCTATTTTATCAAGTAATATTGAAAGATTTGGTTTAAAAAATACAATTGTGACGAATTGTGATCCTTTAAAAATGAAGTTTGAAAGTTTCTTTGATAAAATCATTTTAGATGCTCCTTGTTCTGGAGAAGGTATGTTTAGAAAAGATAAAGAAGCAATTGATACTTGGTCAATGCAAAAGATAAATGAGTGTGCTTATATTCAAAGAAACTTAATTGATCAAGCATATAAGATGCTTAAAAAAGATGGCATTTTAATTTATTCTACATGTACTTATTCTTTAGATGAAAATGAAAAACAAGTTGAATATATGATCAATGAATTAGGTATGAAATTACTTCCAATTAATAAAAAAGAAGGAATGTCTGATGGTTTTATTGAAGGAACCATTAGAATGTATCCTCACATTAATCGTGGTGAAGGACAATTTATAGCCATGTTACAAAAAACAACAGAAACAGCTATTTCAAAAGAAAAAATCTTAAAACCAAATTTAAAGAAAGAACAGCTACAACTTGTTCAAAAGTTTTATCAAGAAAACTTAAATATTCCTGTACCACCTTATCTTTATCAATCAAATAATCATGTCTATGCTATTTTAAATCATTTTCCTGAACTTCCAATCAAAGTTTTAAGAAATGGTCTTTATTTAGGAGAATGTAAAAAAGGAAGATTTGAACCAAGTCTTTCACTTGCTCTTACTTTAAATAAAGAAGATGTTAAAAGATCTTATAATTTTAAATGTGATAGTCAAGAAGTAAAAGATTATCTTTCTGGTTTAACCTTGAAAGGAAATAATCAAAAAGGATATGGTGTTATTTTTGTAGATGGTTATCCACTTTCTTTCTATAAAGAAAGTAATAATCAAGTTAAAAATTTATATCCTAAAGGACTTAGACGATGAAAAGATATTTAGAAATTGAAAAAATCGTATATCAAGAACTTGAAAAAAACTGTTTTGGAAACAAAAAAAGACAAGGCTATCGTCATCTATTTGGCGTTTCAACCTTATGTATTGCCTATAGTCAGTATGTACAATTAGACTGTGAACTATGCGCTATTATGGGACTTTTACATGATTATTCCGTTTATAAAAACAATACCTCATTTAATCACGCTCAATTTTCAAGTGAACTTACTAGAAAGATGTTAGAAGAAAGTTTATTGTTTGAAAATGAAGAAATAGATATTATCGTTCAAGCTATTAAAAATCATTCAACTAAAAATAAAGTTCATGATCAATATAGTGAACTACTTAAAATGTGTGATGTTTTAGAAACTTATTATCATGATCCTGATTGTATTTTTGATGAATATCATCAAAAATATATTGAAAAAGCATCATTACTTCTTAACAAATAAAGAACCTTAATGGTTCTTTATTTCAGACTGTTGACAAATAAAAAACAACAGTCTTTTCTTTTGTAAAATAAAAAGACATTAAAAATAGAAATTTTAAGTATCTTTATAATACAATTATTCTACTATAAGAAACAATTGTATCTAATTACAACAATTCCTCAACTATAACATTCGAGGAATTAATTAGTAGGAAATAAATATTATTGATAAGATATCAATATTCTATTTTTTAGTTAGAATTTATAACAAAAAAGGATGTTACGATTTAAATTATTTCGTAACATCCCCTTTATTTTAATTCTTCTAATATAATTTTAGCAATCTTTTTGTTATGAATAATATAACTGCTATGATCTTCTCCTTCGAGAATTCTAAACTCACAGTTTTTAATATGATGTGAAATACGTTCAATATGATCTAATTTAATTAAATCATCACTTCCTGCAAGCAGTAATGTTTTAGCTTCTATTTGATGAAGTTGTTGATTAGAAATATGAGGTTCTTCTAACATCATTCTAATTAAAGGATTTTTTGTTTTTTGATATTGTTCCTTCATTTCTTGATAAATTTCTAATATAACCCCATTGGGTTTAACATTGACTCCTGCAAGAATTAAATGATCTACAAGTTTTGGATAAAGACTTCCTATTAATAAACCAATAATTGCTCCATCACTACTTCCCATTAAAGAAACATCTTTTAATTCAAGTTGTTCAATCATTTCTTGAATATCCTTTGCCATATCTAGATAATGATATTCTAGAACTTTATCACTTTGACCATGTCCTCTAGAATCAACAGCATAAACAGTATAATGCTTTTTTAATAATTCTATAGCTTCATCAAAAATACGATGATCTTCTTCATTTCCATGAAGTAAAATTAAAGGTTTCCCTGTTCCTTGTTTTTCATAAAACAAGCGCACACCATTTACATGTATAAACATTAACAATACTCATCCATACACGCTTGAATTCTACTTTGAACAAGAGCAGCAATTTCAGGTGTTTTTAAATCTTTATATTCATCATATTCAATTGGTTTTAAATAATGAATTTGTGCTTTTACGGGTTTAATTGTATTGTTATCAAATACTTGATAACAATCAATCATTGCTACTGGAACAATTGGACAATGAGATTTTAAAGCAATTTTAAAGGTTCCACCTTTAAATTCACCTATTTTATTACCTTGTTGAGAACGTGTTCCTTCTGGATAAATAACATAATTCATACCAGCTTCTATTTCTTTAGAAACGTTTTTAACCATTTTGGCACCATCTCTAATATTACTACGATCTAAAGCATAATAGTCTAATGTTTTAACAACATCTTTAATTAAAATTGTAGATGCTAATTCTTTTTTTAATACAAATTTAGCTGTTTTATCATGTGTTTTAAAAACAGCCACAATATCAAATAATCCTTGATGATTAGGAGTAATGAGATATCCATTTTCTTGAGGAAGATTTTCTAAACCATAACATTCTAAATCTACTCTTGCTTTTTTAACAATTTCATCAGCAACATTATGTATAAATTGATATCCTTCATCAATTGTTGGATATTTTTCTTTATTTTGATATTGTTTTAATTTATAAAACCACCAATAAGGTAATTTAAAAATACATCTTAAGACAACTAAAATAATTCTTTTCATATCATCATCCCTTTTTATAGATTTGTAAGACAAATGTTTCCATTTGTGTTTCTTTTTCTAATTGAAAATTATATTCGTCAAAACTTGGAAAATAGGTTTCACCTTCATGTTTTCCTGGTATTCTAGAAATAATCAGTTCATCTACATAAGGAAGTGCTTGCTTATAAATAGAAGCCCCTCCACAAATAAATAAATCTTCCTTTTTATTTTTATATTCTTGAATCGTTTCTAATAAATCATGTCTTACTTCTACACGTTCATCATCTAATTCACCACGGGTTACAACAATTGTTTTTCTATGAGGAAGTGGTCTTCCTATTGCCATGTATGTTGTTTTTCCCATTAAAATTGTTTGATGAAGTGTTGTTTTTTTAAAATGTTGTAAATCTTCTTTATTATGCCAAGGCATTCCATTAGAAGAGTCTTTTTTACCAATTAATAAATCATCGTCTGTTGCTACAATAATAGAAATCATTAGACACTCACCTTTCCAACAAGTCTGCCATGAGATTGATAATTTTCAATTTTAATATCATCTATTGTAAAATCAAAAATAGATTTAACTTCTGGATTTAAAACAAGTTGACATTTAGGGTAAGGAGTTCTAGAAATTTGTTCCTTAACAACATCAAAATGATCTTTATAAATATGAGCATCTCCTATAGTATGCACAAATTCTTTTGGTTTGTACCCACATACTTGAGCAAGCATTGCTGTAAATAAAGCATAAGATGCAATATTAAATGGTACTCCTAAAAATGTATCTGCACTTCTTTGATATAATTGACAACTTAAATATTTTTTATCATTGCTTACATAAAATTGTAAGAAAGCATGACATGGTGGAAGTGCCATTTCATCAACTTCTGCTGGATTCCAGGCACAAATAATATGTCTTCTTGAAAATGGATTATTTTTTAATGAATCAACAAGTTTTGCTACTTGATCAACACCTTCATTATTAAAATTACGCCATTGTCTACCATAAACTGGTCCTAATTCACCATATTTCACAACAAATGGATCATCTGCTGGTAATTCTTTGATTTTAGCAACAAATTCTTCTAAAGTTTCTCCATGAAAATCTTCACTTTTCTTAAAAGCTTCATAAGGCCATTCATTCCAAATCTTCACATTTCTATCAACAAGATATTTTATATTAGTATCTCCTTTAATAAACCATAATAATTCTTCAGCAATAGGTCTTAAAAACATTTTCTTTGTTGTAAGTAAAGGAAAACCATCTGTTAAATCATAACGTGTTTGATAACCAAAAACACTACGTGTTCCTGTTCCTGTACGATCATCTCTATCTTGACCGTTTTCTAATATATATTGACACATATCTAAATATTGTTTCATTTCATTCACCTCTTTGTCAATTATATAGAAAATCATTTCAATTGTCATCTACAAAAAAAGAGGATTTCTCCTCTTAATCATATCTATGTCGATATTCTTCCATCATTCCTTTAAAGATTTCACCATTTGTAGGTGGTGTAAAGGTTACAGCATTTGCTCCTGCTTGAATAACTTCTCTAACTGTTTCTTCTGTTGGTCCACCAGTAGCAATAATAGGGAAATTAGGATCAATTTCTCTTAATTTTTTAACAATTTTAACAGTATCTTTTCCTCCAGATACATTTATAATATTTGCTTTCGTATGTAACATTCTTTTTTCTAAATCTTCATTTAAAGAAACAATTGTTAAAACAACAGGAATATCAATATCATCTGCTAGATTTTGAACAAATTCAGTTGTTGTTGGTGCATTTAAAACAACAGCTGTTGCTCCATGTAACTCTGCATCTAAAGCAATCGATTCAACACGTTTACCGGCAGTTGTTCCACCACCAACACCAACAAAAACAGGTCTTTGAGCAACTGAAATAATTGCTTCTGTAATTTGAATTGTTGGTGTAAAAGGATAAACCGCAATAACAGCATCCGCATTACAATTAGCAATCACCGCTACATCTGTTGAAAAAACCAATGATTTAATTCTTTTTCCATTAATTAAAACTCCTGTAGCTTCACGATAAACTTCAGGTACAAGAATTGTATGACTTCTAAGTTGGGTATTGATTTTAGGTATTGCTTTATTCATAAAATCCTCCTTAATGTCTTTGAATATAATGATATGTTGCTCCAATTAAATTCGCATCATTTCCAAATTGACATACTTTAATATTTGGTCGTACATGTGCATGCGTTAATTGAGAAAAAATAATATCTAATTGTTCATTGACTTTATCTAATAAATCACTTCTTGATGAAATAGCTCCACCAATAATAATCATGCTTGGATCATAAGCATATTGTAAATTATAAATACCCATTGCAAGAGTACGATAATATTCATCAACATATTTTTTATAAACTTCATTATTATCCGCTTGATCAAAAACTTCTTTACCATCTAAAGTATGATAATCAACGCCTAGTTCCTTAGCCACTCTTTTAGTTACCGCAACAGTTGATCCATCATCTGACCATGTATAATATTTCTTTTCATCTTGATCATATCTCATAATCATATAACCAAATTCTCCACCATGTAATGCATTTCCATGATGAACATGACGATCTTTAATAACTGCTCCACCAATTCCTGTTCCACTAACAATAAAACAGCAATCATTTTCATGACATGCAACACCTTTCCATACTTCTGCAAGGGCTGCACAGTTAGCATCATTTTCAAATTCAACATCTTTATTTAAACGTTGTTTTAAATCTTCTTTAATATTTGGACCATGAATATAATCGATAGCACTTGAACCATAAATAATACCACCATCACTATCAACAGCTCCTGGCATTGATAAAGCAATTCCTTCTACATCTTGATATTCATGAGCTACATTTTCTATTTCTTGATACATTTTTTCTAATGTATCTGGTGTTTTAAATTTATTTGATGAAGACACTCCTCCTTCTTCATTTACAACAGCATATTTGACAGATGTTCCCCCAACATCAAACGCTAAATATTTTTTCATAAGCTTCTCCTTTCGTTTCTTACATTATTATAGTACATTTTTTTGAACAAATCATTAACATCCTTATTTTATAAACACCTTATTCCATTCATCACAATTTCTTTCCAATAATTCAAAATCAACCGTTGCTAATTTTATATAATTATAAGAAGATTTTCTTTTTTTCAGTTTATAAACAATTTGTGCTCGTCTCAATATATCCTCTTGATTTTTAAAACTTCTTAAAACCTGAACTTGATTTATTAATAATCTCTTATACTTTAAATCTTTTTCTAAAAAAATATTAAACTCATGATAACATCCTTCAGGAACAGGAATCATATGATTAAATAATAACTTTCCTAGATATGATTCAACCGTTGGATTCCCATTAAATATTCTTTTAATAGTTGGAACTCGTGTAAATTGAACTTTTTTATGACCATCTTGATCATTATAATAATCTCTTTTATTAGGTGAAGATAAGGGAACAAAATACTTATAACCATTTATTAATACTTTTATAGCAATAAATTTTCTTTGATGATTTCCACTATTATGTATTAAAACTTTTGAATCTGCTTTGTATAAATATTCCATATATTGACTATCAATTTCATAAATATAGCTCCTTTTAGATAATAAAAAAACGAAGAGGTTATCTCTTCGTATAAGTATTTGATTTCTTATAAGAAATCTATGATTTTTTAGCTCCAACTATTTGGCAGGGAATCTCCTGATTTTTTAGCTCCCACTATTTGGCAGGGAATCTCCTGATTTTTGAAGACAGTTTCTCCACTGTTATAATAGCAATTTTTGTCTCAAAATACAATTGATTTATTAAGATTATTCATCTATTTTTAATACATGGATTCCATGGTATTGACAATAAGTGAACTACTCCGACTTACACTTCGTTTAGAAGTCGGAGCTTCTTGCTTCAACCACGACTGCCTCTAATGACAATACATTATAGGTCTTATACAG
>NZ_JAJDKB010000071.1:0-9826 GCF_020589955.1 Faecalibacillus sp. TM498 | reverse complement strand
GAATACGACAAGAAGGTAAAGAAGAAGGCTTAAAAGAAGGAGAACTTCTTAAAGCCAAAGAAAATACATTGATGCTTTTTAAAAGTAAATATCCTCAAGAAGATATTTTAATGTTAGAAAATTTAACATTGTCACAATATAACGAGATTTTTAAAGCATTAATAGAAAACAAAGATTTACAAATAATTAAAGAAATGATTAAATGATACAAAAACGGATATCTCATGAGATATCCGTTATTTTTATTTATGAATACCAGGTCCAGCTTTAACAACAGTACTAGGTAAATCATATTTTTTAAAGTTTTCTTGGAACATTTTTGTAAGCTTTTTAGCTGTTTTATCATATTCGCGTTTGTTTGACCAAGTATTTTTAGGGTTCAACATTTCTGCTGGAACACCTGGACAACTTCTTGGGATTTTTAGATTAAAGAATGGTTCTTTGACATATTCCACAAAATCTAAGTCACCATTTAAAGCAGCATTGATCATTGCACGTGTATATTTTAATGGAATACGATGCCCTTTACCATAAGAGCCACCAGTCCATCCAGTGTTGATCAAGAAAACATTAGCTCCTGATTTTTCTACACGACGTCCAAATTGGTGAGCATATAAAGCTGTATCTAATGGGAAAAATGGTTCTCCAAAACATGTTGAAAATGTTGCTTCTGGTTCAGTAACACCATTTTCAGTTCCAGCAAGTTTGCTTGTATAACCTGAAACAAAGTGATAGATAGCAGCGTTACGGTCAAGTTTAGAAATAGGTGGTAAAACTCCAAAAGCATCTGCTGCTAAAAAGAAAATAGTACGTGGAATAGGTCCAACTCCTGATGAAACAGTATTTGGAATATAATCAATTGGATAACCAACACGTGTATTTTCTGTAATAGAACCATCATCAAAATTAATAATACGTGTATCTTCAAATAATTTAACATTTTCTGTTACAGCACCAAAACGGATGGCATTCCAAATTTCAGGTTCATGTTCTTTTGAAAGGTTGATACATTTAGCGTAGCATCCACCTTCAAAGTTGAAGATTGTATTTCTAGACCAACCATGTTCATCATCACCAATTAATCGTCTGTTTGGATCGGCTGAAAGTGTTGTTTTTCCAGTTCCTGATAATCCAAAGAATAAAGCTGTATCACCATCGATTCCCATATTGGCAGAACAATGCATTGTAAAAATCTTCTTTTGTGGAAGTAAATAGTTCATAACACAGAAGACAGATTTTTTGATTTCTCCAGAATACCCTGTGCCCGCAATTAAAATAATTTGTTTTTCAAAATTGATCATAATAGCGGCTTCACTATTTAATCCTAATTTTTTATAATCTACTTTACATCCAGGAGCAACTAAAATCAAAAAGTCTTCTTTAAAATCTTTTAATTGTTCCTTTTTAGGTCGAATAAGTAAGTTTCTAATAAATAAATTTTGACTTGCTTTTTCATTGATAACTCTAAAACCATATTGATATTTACGATTAGCTCCTGCAAAGCCATCAAAAATATATAAATCTTTATCATTTAAATATTGAATCATTTGATCATAAACTTGGTCAAAAACTTCTGCTGAAACAGGACGATTAACATTTCCCCAAGCAATTAAATCATGAACAGCAGGTGTATCAACAATATATTTATCATCTGGAGAACGACCAGTTCTTTCTCCAGTTTCTATACATAAAGCACCAGCGCGTGAAAGTCTTCCTTCTTTATGAAGTAAAGCTTTTTCTACAAGCGCACCAGGCGGATTGTTTCTAAAAATGTTTCCCGTATGATTAAAACCATATTTTTCGATATTCAATGTACCCATAATATACCTCCTTTGGATTCCTTACATATAATGATACAAAAAAAATGTTACAAAATCCATAGAAAGCGCTTACTTTTTTTAATAAATGACGCTAATGTCAAAATGGGTTTGTTGAAAATGTACATTTTATAAGGTTTTTAGAGTGTTTTTTAATAAAAAAACACATTAGAAACATAACTAATGTGTTTTTAGGATAATAATCATAAACAAATAAAAAAGATCATTTAGGGGAATGATCTTCTTTATTTATATATAGGGAATCGAGTAATAAAAAATTAATATATTGGGAAACTATTACTGAAAATCGTAAAATATATGAGAGATATAAATATTATGGGATATCTCTTTTATTTACATTTCATTTTTTATTACACATTTATTATAGCGAAATATGACGAATTGAGTAGAGACAAGTATCCTAAAATGAATCGTAAGTATTTGTGCAATGTGCACAAATAGTGTAAAATAGAAGGTGGTGATGATATGGGATTTACAATAGATGATGCTTTAAGAGAATTTAAAAAGAATTATAAAATGACATTACTTGCAGGTGAGGATGGATGTTCTAATGCCATGACCTGGGTACAAATGGTCGAAGATAAAACGATTTTACAACAACTTTGGGGTAAAGAACTAGTTGTAACAACAGGTCTAGGATTTCAAAGCCAAAAGAAATTAAAAGAATTCATTGAACAACTTGTTAAATATCATAGTGTGGGACTTGTTATCAATACGGGAAAATATGTTTTTGATATCGATCAAGAAATTATTGATTATTGTAATGAATTAAGTTTTCCTTTGTTAGTGGTTCCTTGGGAAGTGCATATTGCAGATATGATCAAAGATTTTTCATATCATTGTTTACGTGCAGAAAGAGATGATAAGTATATTAATCAAACTGTTATGGACACACTGATTAATCCAGCAATTATTGAAGAGTCTAGAAATAAATTAGCAGGTGATTTTGATGTGGAAAATGATTTTCAAGTAATGGCTATTTCTGTAGAAACCGATGAAGAATTAGGTATGATGGAAAGAAGAAGTATTAAGTTTCAGCTAGAATTATGTTTTGAAAAAGTTGAAGGAAATTATAGTTTTTTCTGGTTTGATGGTTATTATATTATGATTTTTAATAACTTAGAAGATAGTGCTCTTGTAGAAGTTATTAATGAAATGTATAAAAGAGCTAAAAAACGTTTGCATTATACATTACATTTAGGAATTGGCTCAAAGATGGTGGATTTTAGAAATATGATTTTAAGTTATAAAAGGGCTATTGCGGCTTGTAAGATGGCTAAACAATTTAATTATCCACAAATTTATTTTGATGATATGGGTGTTTATCAATTATTGTTTATTATTGAAGATCAAGGTATTTTAAGACAAATGTATCGTAGTATGTTAGGTGTTTTGATAGATTATGATCAAAAACATAATATGCAATTAGAAGAAACACTTTATCAGTATTTAAAATTCGATAGTAATCAAAAAGCTATGGCTGAAAGCTTATATATGCATCGTAATACTATCAATTATCGACTTAATAAGATAAAAGAACTGACAGAATGTCAATTGGATTCATTTGAAGAAAAAATGCCGTATATGTTAGCTTTTTATATTAAAGAAATTGTAGAAAAAAAGAAGAAATAGCGGAAAGCTGTTAGCTTCTTTTTTTATTTGATAAAAAGTTTAGCAAACAAAAATGAAAGCGCTAACTTTTTAGTGAATGTTGGTCATTTATATGTTATAATAAATGACATAAAGGGGAGATAAATATATGTTTGATAATTTTTTAATTCACACTTTCCATGATGGAAATTGTTTACAAGCTTATAAAATATTTGGTGCACATTTTGAAACTCATGAAGGTAAAAAAGGTGTACGTTTTACAACATATGCGCCGAATGCTAGAAGTGCACAAGTTGTAGGAGAATTTAACCAATGGGGTGAAACACCTTGTTATATGGAAAAATATAATAATGGTGGTATTTATACAATATTTGTTGAAGGTGTCAAAGAATTTGACATGTACAAGTTTAGGTTTGAAACTCCTCAAGGAGATATTATTGATAAAGCAGATCCATATGCTTATTTTAGTGAGTTAAGACCAGGAACTGCTTCAAAGGTTTATAATATGGAAGGTTATCGTTGGCATGATAGCAAATGGGTAAAAAATAGAACTAAAAATTATGATCGCCCACTTAATATATATGAAGCTTCTCTTGGTTCATGGAAAATGAAGCGAGAAAGTGAAGGTGAAGGGGACGATGGTGAATATTATTCTTATGAAGAATTAATAGATGAAATTATTCCCTATGTAAAAAAGATGGGCTATACACATTTAGAAGTTATGCCACTTACTGAATTCCCGTTTGATGGTTCTTGGGGATATCAAGCAACTGGTTTTTATAGTGCAACATCGAGATATGGTCAACCTAAACAATTAATGAAATTTATTGATGCCTGCCACCAAGAAGGCATTGGTGTTATTATGGACTTTGTGCCAGCACATTTCGTTAAAGATTCACATGGATTACATATGTATGATGGTGGATTTGTTTATGACTATAATGATTATAATCGTCGTTATAGTCCATGGGATAGTGTTTATTTTGATTTAGGTAAAAATGAAGTAAGAAGTTTCTTATTATCTTCTGTAGAATTCTTTGCAACATATTATCATATTGATGGTTTTAGATTTGATGCTGTAAGTAATCTTATTTATTATGAAGGTAATAAAAACTTAGGTGAAAATATTGGTGCTATGGAATGGATGAAACGTTTAAATGGACATATGTCTGGGTATCATCCAACTGTGATGATGATTGCAGAAGATTCAACAGATTATCCAGGTGTTACTAAACCGGTAGGTGAACATGGTTTAGGATTTGATTATAAATGGGATTTAGGTTGGATGAATGATACGTTAAAATATTTCCAAGAAGATCCTGTTTATCGTCAATATGATAGTCGCTTTATTACTTTTTCAATGGCTTATTTCTATTCTGAAAGATTCTTACTTGAATTTTCACATGATGAAGTTGTTCATGGAAAAGCTACGATTATTAATAAGATGTGGGGATTACATGGAGATAAATTGGCACAAGTAAAAGCGCTGTATGTTTATATGATGTTACATCCTGGTAAGAAATTGAACTTTATGGGAAATGAACTTGCTGAATATAAAGAATGGGATGAATCTAAATCTTTAGGATGGGATATTTTAAAATATCCTGATCATGATGCATTCCATCATTTCGCTCAAAAACTCAATGAAATTTATTTGAAATATCCAGCTTTATATGAAATGGATTATGATTTAAAAGGCTTTGAATGGCTTGTTGTTGATGATCATGATCAATGTGTTTTCGCAATTGAAAGAAAAGATAAAGCAGGAAATGCGATTATCGCAGTGATGAATTTTGTTGGTAATACGCATGAAAAATACAAAGTACCAGTTAATATTGAAGGAAGTTATAAAGAAATTTTAAATACGGATCAAGCTGTATATTCTGGAAAGAATATCATTAATCCAAGAGCAATTCGCTCTAAGAAAACAAAACCAAATAAAAAAACAAAATTGTTAAATAAAGATCATTATATTGAAGTAAAATTAGCACCATTTAGTGCATGTATCTTTGAAGTGAAACCTAAAAAAGAAACAACAAAGGGAACACTAAAGAAAACAAAAAGAGTAACTAAGAAAACAAAATAAGTTGTTCATGAAATAGAGCATCCGTAGTTTAGATACTCTATTTTATTTGAAAAAAATAAGATTTTATCAATGTAAAAATGTTTTTATGAGTGACAACCTACTAAAAATAAAGTATGATGGTCACGTAAGAGTAATATTGAGGAGACGGGAAAATGTTTAAAAACAAAGAAGAATTTAAATTTGAATTTTCAAGAAGAATTATTGAGTCTTATGGGCGTACTGTTGAAGAAGCTCATATTACTGAAAAATTCATGGTTCTTGAAACAATGGTAAGAGATTATGCATCAGTAAACTGGGCAGCTAGTAAAGCTGTTGTTCAAAATAATGAACAAAAACAAATGCATTATTTCTCAATGGAATTTTTAATGGGAAGATTATTAGTTAATAATATGATGAATCTAGGAATCTATGAAATCGCTAAAGAAGGTTTAGAAGATTATGGAATCAACATTCATGATTTAGAAGAATTAGAAAGTGATGCTGGTTTAGGTAATGGGGGACTTGGACGTTTAGCTGCATGCTTTATGGATTCACTTGCTTCATTAGATTATCCAGGACATGGAAATACAATTCGTTATGAATATGGTTTATTTAAACAAAAAATTGAAAATGGTTATCAAGTAGAATTACCTGATCAATGGATGAAAACAGGTTTTATGTGGGAAGTACGTAAACCTAAACATCGTGTACCAGTAAAATTCTTTGGAAAAGTTATCTGGGATGAATCAGAAGGTAAATGGAAACATGTAGATGCTGAAACAATTTATGCAGTACCTTATGATGTACCAGTTATTGGAAATGATACAGTAAATACAAATACTTTACGTTTATGGTCAGCGGAACCTAGTGAAGATTTCCCAAGTAACCATGATTTCCAAAGATATATTGAAGATGTAAGAAGCATCTGTCAAAACTTATATCCAGATGATTCAACACCAGCAGGGAAAATGTTACGCTTAAAACAAGAATATTTCTTCTGTTCTGCAGGTATCCAAGCAATCATCAAAGCGCACTTAAGAAATTATCCATCATTAGATAATTTCCATGAAAAACATGTTATTCAATTAAATGATACACATCCAGTATTATGTATTCCTGAATTCATGCGTTTATTAATTGATGAACATAATTATGAATGGCAAGATGCCTGGGATATTTGTACACAAACATTTGCTTATACAAACCATACGATCTTAGCTGAAGCTTTAGAAACTTGGCCAATTAGTACAATGCAAACATTATTACCACGTGTATATCAAATCATTGAAGAAATTCACCGTCGTTTTGTAGGTTTTGCTAAAGAAGTAAGTAATCATGATCAAAATTTAGTTGATCGTACAATGATTTTAAGAGATGGTACTGTTTATATGGCAAGACTTGCAATTGCTGGAAGCTTTAGTGTCAATGGGGTAGCAAGACTTCATACAGATATCTTAAAAGAAAGAGAATTACATGATTTCAATGTACTTTATCCAAATAAATTTAATAATAAAACAAATGGGGTTACTCATCGTCGTTGGTTAGCTTATTGTAATCCACAATTAAGTGAATTAATTAATGAAACAATTGGTAAAGGATGGATCAAAAAACCAGCTCAATTAGAAAATTTAATGGAACATGTTGATGATCCGATTTTACAAAATCGTTTCTTAGCTGTTAAAAAAGAAAGAAAACAAATCTTAGCTGATTATATTAAAGAACATAATGGTATTGAAGTAGATGTAGATAGTATCTTTGATGTTCAAGTTAAGAGATTACATGCATATAAAAGACAATTATTAAATATTTTACATGTTATTTATTTATATCAAGAAATGAAATCTAATCCAGATTTCCGTATTTATCCACATACTTTCATCTTTGGAGCAAAAGCAGCAAGTGCTTATTACTTCGCTAAAAAAGTTATTAAATTAATTAATGCAGTTGGAGATGTAGTTAATAATGATCCTGAAACAAATAAATACTTAAAAGTTGTTTTCTTAGAAAACTATGGTGTTACTTTGGCAGAAAAAATTATGCCTGCTGCAGATGTTTCAGAACAAATCTCTACTGCTGGTAAAGAAGCAAGTGGTACTGGTAATATGAAATTCATGATGAATGGAGCTATTACTTTAGGTACTTTAGATGGAGCTAATGTAGAAATTTCTGAATTAGTAGGATTAGATAATTGTGAAATCTTTGGTTTAAAAGATGAAGAAGTTAAAAACTTAAAAGCAAATAATCAATATCGTGCATGGGATTATTATAATAATGATTTAAAAATCCGTCGTGCTATTGATTCATTGACTAATGGTACTTTCTCAAGTAATCCAGAAGAATTTAAAATTATTCATGATGAATTAATGAATAAAAATGATGAATACTTCTTATTAGCTGATTTCGAATCATATGCTAATGCACAAAGCCATGTTGTAGAATTATATCAAGATCGTGCTAAATGGGCTAGAATTTGCTTAGTAAATATTGCTAAGAGTGGATTCTTCTCATCTGATCGTACAATTGAACAATATGTAGAAGATATTTGGCATTTAGAAAAATGTAAATTTTAATTATAAAAGCTCAAGGTCTTAGGACTTTGAGCTTTTCTTTAATATATATTTACTTTTGATAAAACGATAAGGTTCCATAAAATCACGCATTTCTTTAGCGTCAACTTCTTCATGATTAACAAATCTTTGAAAAAAAGATTTGTTTTTTTCTGTCACAGCTTTAATTTCATCGATTGCTTCTTCTAAATGATGTTCTTTAAAGAAGTTGATGTAATACTCTTCGGTTTTACTTGCCATATCTTCATTATTTAATAAGACCCAATTTTCTTGATGAACAACATCAATCAAATTGATCAATGTTCTAGCAGCTTGTTCTTGATCAATCATTTTTTTCACCTCGTTTTTTATTATAGCATAAAACATAAGTTATGCTATAATGTTAAAAAAGATGAAAAAGAGGTATTTAATGAATAAACCAGTAATTGCGATTGTTCCTTTATATGATGAAGAAAGAGATAGTTTATGGATGCTTCCAGGGTATATGGATGGGGTTATTGAAGCAGGTGGTATTCCTGTTATGCTTTCTTTAGTTAATGATGATGTTTCTTTAAAAGAAACGGCTCATTATTTTGATGGATTTATTTTTGCAGGAGGGGAAGATTTAAATCCAGCAATTTATCATCAAGAAAAAGCAGAATATTGTGGAAAGCTAAATCAAAAAAGAGATGAAATGGAACCAAAGCTATTAAAATATGTTTTAGAGGCCGATAAGTCTGTTTTAGGAATATGTAGAGGTATTCAGTTATTAAATGCATGTTTAGGTGGAACACTCTACCAAGATTTAGATCAACAATTTCATCCTACATGTATTCATCGACAACCTGCTCCTTATGATCATCCAAGTCACCAAGTAAAAATTGTTGAAAATACACCTTTAAAAGACATCTTAAATCAAGAAACTTTAATGGTGAATAGTTGTCATCATCAAGCTATTTGTCAACTTGCTCCAGCATTAAAGCCAATGGCTTATTCTGATGATGGATTAGTAGAAGCTGTTTATCTACCAGATAAAAAGTATGTGATAGGATATCAATGGCATCCAGAAATGATTTATAAAAAAAGTGACGATCATTTAAAACTATTTAAAGATTTTGTGGATAATTGCAAAAAATAATTATAAAAAATTATAAAAAGCTATAAAAACAGTAAATGTGTATTGACTTTATGCTGATATATTAGTATAATGAACAAGCTTTAAGTTAATAAAAAGCAAGGGATGGTTCCTTGGCCAAGTTGGTAAGGCAACAGACTGCAACTCTGTCATCATCGGTTCGAGTCCGGTAGGAACCTCCATTTGTGAAAATGCGCTAGTAGCTCAACTGGATAGAGTGCTTGACTACGGATCAAGAGGTTGTGGGTTCGATTCCTGCCTAGCGCGCCATTTTTTTCGGGAAGTAGCACAGCTTGGTAGTGCACCTGGTTTGGGACCAGGGGGTCGCAGGTTCAAATCCTGTCTTCCCGACCATTTATAAAAATTGGGGCCATAGCTCAGCTGGGAGAGCACCTGCCTTGCACGCAGGGGGTCAGCGGTTCGATCCCGCTTGGCTCCACCAATTTATTTATTACGGAGATTTACCCAAGTCTGGCTGAAGGGACTGGTCTTGAAAACCAGCAGAGGATTAACGTCCTGCGGGGGTTCGAATCCCTCAATCTCCGCCATTTTTATCTTTTGGTCTGGTAGTTCAGTTGGTTAGAATGCCGCCCTGTCACGGCGGAGGTCGCGGGTTCGAGTCCCGTCCAGA
>NZ_JAJDKB010000070.1:0-10394 GCF_020589955.1 Faecalibacillus sp. TM498 | reverse complement strand
CCCTAAAGTTGTCCCCTAAATAATTTGGCTTTCCCCCTAAATTATTTGGTTACCCTTTTTCTTTTTTACTATTTAATATTTTCAACAATATGTCTTGCGACTAAGATACCATTTGCACCAGCTTGGGCAAGTCCTCTTGTAAGACCAGCACCATCACCAGCAACATATAAATCATCAATTTCAGATTCAAAACCATCTCTTACTTTTGGTCTTGCTGAATAGAATTTTGCTTCTACACCATATAATAAAGTATGTTCATTAGCGATACCTGGTGTTACATTATCTAACGCTTCAATCATTTCAATAATTGATTTCATTGTATTGTATGGTAACACAAGTCCTAAGTCTCCAGGTACTGCTTCTGGTAAAGTAGGCTCTGTATATCCTTCTTTTAATCTCTTATATGTTGTTCTTCTTCCTCGTTTGATATCTCCATATCTTTGAACAATAACTGAACCATTTGATAATTTATTCGCTAATCTTGATATTTCATGGGCAAATTCATTTGGTTCATTGAATGGTTCACTAAATGTATGAGATACAAGTAAAGCAAAGTTTGTATTTTTACTTCCAAGTTTTGGATCATGATAAGCATGTCCATTCGCAAGCATTGTTCCACTATGGTTTTCAATAACAACATGACCACTAGGATTTGAACAGAAAGTTCTTACTTTTGTTCCTACTGAAGTATTGTAAACAAATTTACCTTCATATAAGTTCTTATTAATTTCTTCCATAACAATATTGCTTGTTTCTACACGAACACCAATATCTACTTGATTATTATAAAGTTTTAATCCTTGATTTGATAAAACTTTTGTAAGCCATGCTGAACCATCTCTACCTGGCGCTAAAACAACTTTTTTAGCGTGAATTGTTTGTCCATTTTCTAAAATAATTCCTGTTGCATGATGGTCTTCTACAAGAATATCTTGAACAGCTGTTTTAAATTGTAAATCCATATGTTGTTTTAATTCATTAGACATTTCTGTCATAATTCTTAAGTTTTCTTCTGTACCTAAATGTCTTACTTTTGCTCTTAAAAGTTTTAACCCAACAGCATATCCACGGTGTTCAATTTCTTTTACTTTATCTGTTGTTGGATCTGTAATTTCTTTAGTAGCTCCATGTTTTAAATAAAGGTTATCTACATAATGAATGACATCTTCTACTTCATCATTACTTAAGTAATCAGTTAACCAACCACCGAATTCACTTGTAATATTAAATTTACCATCAGAGTAAGCACCCGCTCCACCAAAACCATCAGTAATAGAACACGCTGGGATACATCCAGGTTCACGATCTTTATGAACTGGACATTGTTTGATCTTTTTATCTTTAATAGGACAATGTCTATTCATAACGTCATGTCCTTTATCTATAAGTAATACTTCTAATTCAGGATTTTTTAAATATAATTCGTAACATGTCATAATTCCTGCTGGACCTGCACCAACAACGATTACATCATAATTTTCTTTCACTTTTTTCTCCTTCATTTTCCAAAAATATCCAAACCTTTCACATTATAGACGACTCTTTCTTATATCGCAAGTATTTACATGTTTTTTTATTTCGCAAAATGTTTTTTTAAGAAATAATGTTATAATGAATAAAAATCATGTTTATTAGGAGGGAAATTTATGGATCTATTTACTAAAATAAAAAGTATAACTTCTTTTACAGAAAGTGAACAGATATTTATTCAATATATACTTGATCATCCTTATGATGTTATTCAACTTTCTTTACAACAACTAGCAAAAACAAGTTATGTTTCTATTTCAACGATTTACCGCGTCATGGAAAAACTAGATATTAATGGTTTAAATCAATTAAAACTACAAATATCTGAAAGTTTAAAAAATAATAAAGCTTCAAAAGACATAGATTATAATTATCCTTTCCAAAAAACAGATACTCATCATCAAATCATGACACAAATGTTATCACTCTATGAACAAACATTAAAAAACACTTTTAATCTTATTGATTTAGATGAACTCTTACATATTGTTCAAGCTTTAAAAAAAGCCAATAATATTTATATTTTCCCTTCTATTGGTAATTATTTTATGGCAGAATCTTTCCAACAAAGTATGTTAGAAATAGGTGTTAAGGTGGATGTGATTAAAGAAGCTTACTATCAACATTGGAATGTTCAACTTTGTAAAGAAGGCGATATTGTCATGCTTATTAGTTATGCTGGAAGAACACCCCAAATTAAAAATATTGTTCAAGAATTAAATCAAAAGAATATACCTATTATTTTGATTTCCTCAACCATTCATACACCGATTGATCAATTTGCGAAATATCATCTTTACTTTTCTTCTTATGAAGATTCCGAAGAAAAGATTGCTTCTTTCTCTTCAAGAATTTCTTTACAATATCTATTAGATTGTATCTATGCTTGTTATTTCAATAGAGATTATCAAAAGAATTTAGAATATAAAATTAAAAATTATATAGATTAAAGGAGCGATTTTTTCGCTCATCTATAATTTATGATATATAGGTTTCATCTTTTCAAAAGTACAATAGTATTCAAAACCTAATTCTTTTAATAATTCTTTAGCTTCATTAATATAAGCTCCTAAATGCTCAGGTTTATGACTATCACTACCAATCGTAATAATCTTTCCACCTAATTCTTTATAAAGCTTTAAAATATCTCTTGATGGTTGTGAATCTTTTAAACCATATCGATGACTTGAGGTATTGATTTCGATTCCTTTTCCGTCTTGAATTACAATTTCTAATATTTCTTGAATCATTGGTTTGATCTTTTCAAAAGGATACGGACCATTTTCATCATATCTTGAAATTAGATCTAAATGTCCTAAAACACTATAGTCTTTATAATGTTTAATCACATCTAATATTTCCTTATAATAACGTTCATTATATTCTTGTTGTGTTCTTCCTCTTTGAAAATCTTGTGTCCAAAATTCTTTATCTTCTACTTGATGACAAGATAAGATAATAAAATCAAAAGAATATCGATTAAAGAGTTTTTGATAAAGATCAATCGTATGCATTTGCATACCAAACTCCATACCTTGTTTAATAACAATTTCAGGATATTTCTTTTTCAATAATGCTATTTTTTCAAAATACTTTGGATAATCCACATTTGCAAGGGGCATCTTTTCCGGTTCACCTGGTCCACCTTTTCTATATAGCATCCCTCTTGGATCATCAAAATCTCTTTTAATACCATAATCTACATGATCTGTAAAACAAATTTCATCCATATTCATCTTGATTGCATCTTTAATAACATCTTCCATTAAATAATCAGAATCATCGCTAAATTCTGTGTGCACATGATAATCTGTAAACATTTAATCTGCCTCCTTCAAACATAAATACATCTGTCCTATTAACATATATTCTATCACATTATTTACTTTAATTAATTTAGGAATTTGATGTTGTGGCATCAATTCCTTTATTTTTTTCTCTAATACTTTAAAATCCGGTAATAATTCACTAAAGATTACAATCACTTCAGGTGCCACAAGATACATTGTAGTAAGAATAATTTTACTTACTATTTCCAATGTTCCTTCTGGTGTTTTAGAAAGTTCTTCTTGTTTTTGTGAAAATTCTAAAGGTAAATATGAAACTTCTCCTGCTAAATTGCAAAAACCTTCAATCAATTTACCATTAACAATAAGTCCTGCACCTGCTTTTAAAGAGATTGCTTGAAATAAGAAAAAGAGATTCTTATTTTCTAAATGTGTTGCATAATATCCAACTGCTGCTGTATTTATATCATTATATAATTTTATCGATTGCTTATAGCGTTGTTTCAATTTTTCTTCGATGTTTTCATTTTCAACACCACTTATATAAGTTGATGTAACCTTTCCTGCATCAACAATTCCTGGCAATGAAAGACTAATTGTAGAAAGTTTTGGATATTGAATGATAAGTGTATCCAACAAATCGTAAATATCTTGGATATGAATCTTATATTTAATAGTTTCATTTTGAAATAAAACTTTCCCTTGTACATAAATACGATAAGCAATATGAATACGTTCTTTATTTTTAAAAATTGTTAAACAAGCTATTTGTTGCTTATTCTTAATATCTAGCTTTAAGTCATTTTCTTTTTCTTGAACATGAATTATTTTTTTACTCTTTGAATTTTCAATCATCTTAAGCAATGTTCCTACATCATAACGAGCAAAAACAAGTGGAGGTATTTTCATAACAACTTGATCTTTTAAAATACTTTGAACTTGTGCATGTAAATAAGAAATTTGTGGTGCTAAGAAAATGAAATCAAATTGTTGACCAATTTGATAGAGCTGGTTATAACCTACCGCACTAACTTCTATTGTATTTTTTAGTAATTTGCTTGCCTTATTAATTTCTTGAGCAAAGTAACTTGTTGTTAAACCTCCACTACAACATAATAGAACTTTTGTTTTTGCTTCATAGTCTAGTTTTAATAAACATGTAATCATTTCATTAAATAAAGAAACTGCATGTTTAAGCGTATTCATTTGAAAATGTAAATAAAAATCAAGTTCTTTTCTTTTTTTAGAAGTGACTTTTAATTCAATAATATAATATAAATTAAAAGTCACTTCAGCAATACCATACGATGATTCTATTTGAACAATATCTTTATATTCTTTAATTCTATAATTTGGACTTTTTTGGAGACAAATCCATTTTTTAAAAATATCCATATATAAATCCTTATAAAATTCATCCAAAAGAATCATCCCCTTTATTATTTATTTCCTACAATTTCTAATGCTTTCTTTAAAACATTTGCCCCATTCATAAGCCCATAATCTTTCATATCAATGACTTCAATAGGTGTTTTATCTGTTGCTTTTTTTAGTTGTGGTAGACAATGTCTTACTTGAGGTCCTAACATGACAACATCCCAATCATTAATAGCTTTTTCAGCTTGAGTAAGTGGAAATGCTGCTACTTCAAGTTCTATTCCTTGATCTTTTGCTGCTCTTTCAATTTTAGATACCAACATGCTTGTTGACATTCCTGCATTACAAACTAACATTAATTTCATTTTTAAATTCCTCCTTCAACTACACACTTATTCTAACAAGTAAATAAATTGATTTCTTTTATGTAAAACATTTTGAAAAGTCTTTATCTTTTTCTTTTTAAAATAAATAGAAATTATGAAAAGTTCTTTTCAAACGCAAAAAAAGCCTCTCGGCTTTCTTTGATATATATAATTGGGAAGGGAATATGAAAAACTATTCATATTGTAAAAGATTGTTTTATCTTTTACATGTTTAATATACCCAGCTTTTATGAACTCTATGCAACTTTTTTGTGTCAAACATGTAAAGAATTATTGTGAATTATGTGATGATAATCTTAAGTTTTTATTCACATACTTTAGATGGAGGTGATTTTGTGTCTTTACTTTATAAAGAAGTAGATGATTTTGAAGCTTATGCTTATCATCAAAAACAATTTAAGAAAGTCACAAAGAAGGATTTACTAGGAAAATGGACTTTATTTTTCTTTTATCCTGCTGACTTTACTTTTGTCTGTCCTACTGAATTAGAAGATCTACAAGAAAAATATCAAGAATTTAAGAAAGTGAACTGTGAAATTTATGCCATTTCTACAGATACCCATTTTGCTCATAAGACATGGCATGATATTTCTGAAAACATTTCTAAAATAGAATATCCAATGATTGGCGATCCTACACATTCACTTACCTATGATTTTGATGTCTTTGATGAAAATGATGGTTTAGCTCAAAGAGGAAGTTTTATTATTGATCCTGAAGGTAAAATCGTTGTCTATGAAGTCAATGCTGGAAATGTTGGTAGAAATGCTGATGAACTTTTAAGACGTTTACATGCCTGTCAATTTGTATACGAACATGGAGATAATGTTTGTCCTGCTAAATGGAAATTAGGTGAAAAGACAATTCAAACATCTATTGAAAATGTTGGTAAATAGAAATAATATGATAAAATGATATTGAGGGGAGGAAATAAAGATGCTTATTGATAAGTTAAATATTATTTTAAATTCTAACGATGAATTTTCTCCTAAATATATTATTAGTTCATTTGTTAAAAATAACTTAAATGATATTCCAACTATGTCTATTGATGCAATTGCTCTTTCCTGTCATACATCAAAAAGTCAAATCTCTAAATATGTAAAATCTTTAGGTTATGAAACTATGAAAGATTTTAAAGATGCTTGTTTAGATAATATTTCTAGTATAGAAAGAACCAATAAAACCTTATTTTCATTACAGAATAGTATAGAAAAACAATTTTCATCTTTTACAAATCACATCATTGATGAATTACATTATACAATGAATCAAATTGATGAAATCAATTTATTAAAATTAGTAAATGATATAAAGAAAAGTAAACGTATCTTTGTTTATGGTCATGGTCATGCAAGAACTCTTTGTACCTATATTCAAAATGAACTTTCTGCAAAACAAAAAGAAACTATTATCTGTGATGTTGATTTTGAAAAAGAATATAATTTTCAAGATAGTGATCTTCTTTTACTCATTAGTATCAATGGAAATACGTTTTACTTTGATAAAAGAGTGGTGCATCATATTTTAAAGTGTTCAGTTAATACATGGCTGATTAGTTGTAAAGATAATATAAACTTTTCAAAGAACTATTTGTATATTCCAACATTAAATGATAAATATAATGATTATTTATTAAGACATATTCTTGATTTTATCTTGATGTATTAAGTTTCCATTTTGGAAACTTTTTTATTTAATTTATATATATTTTCTATAATACCTTTGTAATTAAAAGTAAAGGAGAAACAACAAATGGGATTTAGAAAAGATTTTTTATGGGGTGGTGCGACAGCCGCCAATCAATGTGAAGGTGGAGCAAATGAAGGAAACAGAGGTGTTGCTAATGTAGATCTTATGCCTTTAGGTGAAGATCGTTATTTAGTTGGTACTGGTAAAATGAAAATGTATGATTTTGATGATCAACATTTTTATCCAGCTTTAACTGCTGTTGATTTTTATCATCATTATAAAGAAGATATTGCTTTATTTGGTGAAATGGGATTTAAAACTTTTCGTTTATCTATTGCTTGGACACGTATTTTCCCAAATGGTAATGAAGAAAAACCAAATGAAGCTGGATTAAAATATTATGAAGATATTTTTAAAGAATGCCATAAATATGGTATTGAACCTCTTGTTACTATTAATCATTTTGATTGTCCAATGTATTTAATTAAAAAAATCGGTGGTTGGCGAAGTAGAGAAATGATTAATTATTTCTACAAGCTTTGTAAAACTTTATTTATTAGATACAAAGGATTAGTTAAATATTGGTTGACTTTTAATGAAATCAATATGATTTTACATTTTCCTTTTGTCGCTGCTGGTCTTTGTTTTGAAGAAGGTGAAAATGAAACACAAGCTATGATTACAGCTGTTCATCATCAACTTCTAGCAAGTGCCATGGCCACAAAACTTGCTCATGAAATAGATTCAAATAATCAAATTGGTTGTATGCTAGCTGCTGGTTCTTATTATCCTGAAACATGTAAACCAGAAGATTATTGGAAAGCAATTTGTGATAATCGAGAAGTCTATATGTTTGCAGATGTTCAAGCAAGAGGTTATTATCATAATTATGCATTAAAATGGCTTGAAGAAAGAAATGCATCTATTCCTTTTGTAAAAGGAGATAAAGAATTATTAAAAGAAAATACCGTGGATTTTGTAAGTTTCTCATATTATTCATCAAGAGTAAGTAGTAGTGATTTATCTAAAGGTCAACAATCAGAAAGTAATATTTTTGCTTCTGCTAAAAATCCTTATTTAAAAGAAAGTGATTGGGGTTGGGCTATTGATCCTTTAGGATTTAGAAGTACTCTTAATGAACTCTATGATCGTTATCAAAAACCATTATTTGTTGTAGAAAATGGTTTAGGATCCAACGATGTTTTAGAAAATGGATCAATTCATGATGATTATAGAATAGATTATTTAAGACAACATATTCAAGCAATGAAAGATGCTGTAGAAAAAGATGGTGTTAATTTATTAGGTTATACAACTTGGGGATGTATCGATTTAGTTTCTAATGGTACAGGCGAAGTTAAGAAAAGATATGGTTTTATTTATGTAGATAGAGATAATTTAGGAAATGGAACATATCAAAGAATTAAAAAAGATTCATTTTATTGGTATAAAAAAGTTATTGAAACAAATGGAGAAGATTTGTATTAAAAAAACAGCTAACGCTGTTTTTTTAAATATCTTTCTAAAAATGAATGTGCAAGAGAGCCTTGTTTGATTTCTTTTCTTGCTTCTTCAATTGAATACCAATGTGCCTCATCGACTTCATTTGTCAGTTTAAAATTTTCACTATCAACAATAACGGTATAATTATGCATTAAGGTATTAGATGGTTGATAGTATTCATTATCATTATATGTATAATCAATTACATTTAAATTGACTTCTTCTTTAATTTCTCTAATCAATGTTTCTTTCGCATTTTCACCTTTTGTAATATATCCAGCTACTAATACATTAAAATCTTTTCCATATTGTTTAATAAGCAAAATCTTATCTTTTGTAGGATTAAAGATAATTGTTGAAATAGCACTATTAAACATTGGAAAACGAAATTGTTTACAAGTTGGACAATAAGGTACAAGTCCATCTATCCCACATTCTTTTTCTATAAGTTTAGTTCCACATTCACTACAATATTTCATTATTTATCACCTACGCCATTATAACGTAAACAAATAACAACTAACAATATCAAATTTATTAGATGAAAGCATAAAGCAATGATAAAAACCATTTGATAACTCTGTGTAAAATCATATAAATATCCAATTAATGTTATGAACTGGCACTCCCTACATTTGTAAGAAAACCAATAACAGAATAAGTTCTTGCATAATTTTCATTTCCAAAGAAATAACGTGTTAACATTGGAATTCCTACAGCGCCAACAGAATAAATAGAACCAAACATCAATGAACCGATATAAAGTAAAAGCGTTTCTTGATGAATCACTCCCAAAAATGATAGAACTAAAGAAAGACAATTTGTTAGAATCATCATGATTACTGCTTTTATAGGACTTAATAAATCACTTAAAAATCCAATTAATAATTTAGTACTAATATTACCTATCATGGTAAATAACATGAAAGTTGCTCCTATCGTAGCTGATAAATGAATACTTACAGCAATACCTGATAGATGTTGAGAAATTCCTGTAATTGAAGTATGTAAGATAAGATCTTTATCAATCACCATTTTCTATCCCTCCGTTCCTTACACCTATATATTAGCAAACCCCTCTATTCTTAAATATAATAAAGAATTGCAAAAAAATTGCACATAAACCTGTACAAAAAAAGACTTCACTACTCAGCAAAGCCTTCTTCTAATAATTCTTTTTCAATCTTTTCTTCCTCAACACCATTTGTAGAAGAAAATAAAACTCTAAATAAATATCTCGCCATTGGTCCTACAATAAACAGTTGAACAGGTAAAGCCATCATAAAATTACGACAATATGTTATCAAATAATGAGGAATAAATTGACTATCAAAACCATAACTATGATATACACCTAAAATACTAGCAAGTGCCACTTGACTGATAATCGTAAATACTTGAATCATTAAAACAATAACAATTCCTCGATCTGTTGGCTGCACAACTTTAAAAGCAAAATACTTAGCAACTTTACTTGAAATAAAATAAGCACATAAAAAAAACAATCACAAACTCGATCCACATACTTTTTAAAACAATTAAAAAAGTACTATTGGTAAAAGATGATGTTGCAAGTACTGTATTGTAGAGTGTCATCACATAAACCATCATCCAAGCTGTAATAGCTGTAAAAACAATAGCTTCAAATTTTGTTTTGGGCATTTTTAATTCTTTTTTCATAAATGTCCTCCTAAAAAAATAAATGCCACCTCGCCCTCTGACAGTAGCAAGGTGACATTTAGTGTCTAGGTGTATTTTAGAGATATTTTATTTTAAAGACAAGAAAAAATATTTTTCTTGTGCATCTATCACAAAAAAACAATCAAGATTTATTTATGCTCTATGCACAACTGTGCTTTTTTTAATTGTTTCTTCAAAGAGATGATCTTTATAACTTTATAAACCAAAATTCCTAAAATAATCAAGCATAAACAACTTAATTGATTATATCCACCCCAATAATACTCATCAGTATTTCTAACAGGATAAATATCAATTTCTATACAAATCCAAATAAATGCTAATACTCCTGGTATATTGTAATTGACCCATCTGAGTAGTCATCTACAATATACATTCCTTTCTATCAATCTTATTTATCCGCGATTGATTACGTTTT
>NZ_JAJDKB010000007.1:0-82774 GCF_020589955.1 Faecalibacillus sp. TM498 | reverse complement strand
TAAATATTTTCAAACTTTTTCATAAAATCACTTGAATTTTATATAGTTAGCTCCTCATAATGTTTAGGATCTAAATAATCCCTTATATCTTCTGATAATAAATTAAAAATAAGCACACAAATAAATAAAACAAGTCCTGGAAAAAACATCATCCATGGAGCCACTTGCATAAATTGTTTACTTTCATAAAGCATCGCTCCCCATTCAGGTTGTGGTGGCTGACTAGCAAGTCCTAAAAAACTTAAACCTGCAAGTGAAATCATCATATTTCCAATATCTAAAAAGGCTGTTACAAGTATTTGTGATAAAATATTAGTTAATAAATAACGAATGATTCTTTGCAGTGTTGGTACGCCCGACATTTTAGCCATCACTAAATAATTCTTTTTCTTTTCCTGTTTAACAAGGGCAAGTGTCAATCTTGCATATTTTGTCCACCAAATAAGTGCTAAAGCAAATACTGTATTAAAGAGACCTGCCCCGACGATTCCTACTATTGCAATGGCAAAAATCGTATCAGGAAAAGCAAGTAATCCATTAATTATATTATTAAAAAAAGATTCAACTTTATCATTAGACAAGCCTGCAATTAAGCCAACAATCATTCCAATAAAAACAATTAAAAACAACATCAAAAAAGTCAAACCAAAAGAAGTTTTTGCACCACAAAGAATACGACTAAAAACATCTCTTCCTAATTTATCTGTACCAAAAATATGTAAGAAACTTGGTGGTTGTAAAGAGAAATCATAATTAACTTTTAAAGGATCATAAGGCGCTAAAAAAGAGCCAAATAGAGCAATAAGTAATAATAAAACAGCAAGACCAATCTCAATTTTTAACTTTCTTTTCATTGAAACGCCTCCTTAATCGTGGATTTAATACTTGTTGAAAAATATCAACAAATAGATTAACAAAAACATAGATCAATGCCATATAAATTGCATAAGCTTGAATAATTGGATAATCACGATAACGAATAGCTTCTACAACCATGTTACCTAAACCTTGATATGAAAAAATTGTTTCAATAATGGCTGTTCCACCAAGTAAATGTCCAATAGAAAGACCTAATAAAGAAGAAAGTGTCGTAAAAACATGAGGTAAAACATGCTTTAATAAAATTTCTGATTGTTTCATTCCTCTTGCTTTGAGTCCAATAATATAATCTTGATTTAATTGTTCTAAAATAGCATTTTGAATCATTCTTGTATAAGAACAAATCAGCGGAAAACTTAAACAACAAACAGGTAAAACAAGACCTTTTAAACTACTTCCACTAATAACAGGAAACAATTGAATCTTTACTGAAAAAAGCAGAATTAAAAGAAGTGCTAACCAAAAATTAGGTAAAGATAAACCTAAAAAAGAGATATTTTTTAAAATAGAATTAATCAAACTATGACGATGAGTAGCACTATAAATTCCTAAAGGAATCGAAAAAGCTAAAACAACAACAAATGAAAATATCGCTAATTTTAAAGTATTTGGTAACTTTGATAACATTTGTTGATTCACATCTTGTCCATAATGATAAGAATAACCTAAATCACCATGAACAAAATCATTCAACCAGTCAACATAGCGAACAACAATATTTTTATCGAGACTCATTTCATGTCGTGTTTCATTTAAAACTTCCTCGCTAGGTGTAATTCCTTTAGATAAATAATACATTTCAGCACTATCACTAGGTGCCAGATCCGTCATCACAAAAGTAACAAGCGTTACAAAGAAAAGAACTGAAAATAATGATAAAATTCTTTTCATTATTTAATTGCGTGTATTAAGAATTGACGAATCAATTCTTTTCCTTCCTTTGTTTTTTCTTTAGAAAGTATTTGACTTTCAACTTGTTGAAAACCAATTTCTTTTAGAATTTCTATATCATATCGAGGACGCAAAACATAAGATAACTTTAATTCCTTAGCAATATTATCAATAATAGAAACATCAATTCCTTCCATATGTTGATGATCACTATGCCCTGACCTATTATAATCTCGATCTTGATAGTGATAATAATGATTACCATCAACATTTAAAAGATGCCCTTTATTTTTCAAGACTCTCAATATTTCCTTATAAGCTTGTACTGGCTTTTCTAAATTCCATGTCACATTACGTGTGATAACCAAATCAAAAGTTTCATCCTGAAAAGCTAAATTTTGAACATCCATTTTTTGAAATTCGACATTCGCTTTAAATTTACCTGCATTATTTCTTGCTTCCTCCAACATTTTGTCACTGTAATCAATACCGATAACTTGACATCCATAATTTGTAAGCATAACAGAAAAAAAGCCTGGTCCACATCCTAAGTCTAATACTTTCATTCCTTTATTTATTTTCAAATAAAAATTTATTAATTCTATCCATTTTTCTTGATCATGTAAAAGTTCTTCTTGGTTATCCAAAGAATAACCAAAAGAACGTTGATTCCAATAATCTGCAATTTTATTTAACTGAATTGTCATAAATTCTCCTTTATTTAACAAGATGATATATTTCCTGTAAAGAACATTGATATTTTAACGCTAATTTTTTAGCACTTTCATATTCTGGATAACATCTTTTTTCACCATCAATTTCTACTTCTTTTACTTGAAGTTTTCCAAGAGGTGTTTCGATTTCTTTAATTTGTCTTTTTAAAACAGTTCTTTGTTCCTTACGATAACGAATACCAATAGTTGTTGTTTGCGTAAAAATCACTTTTTGTAAGAGACCCATCTTTTCTTCATTACAAACGACCGTCAAGCGATAAGCTGGTCTATTTTTTTTCATAAAGATAGAAGTAAAGAAAACATCTAAAGCTCCTTGATCTAAAAGCTGTTCCATTACAAAACCAAGCATTTCTCCACTACAATCATCAATGTTGGTTTCCATGACTATAATTTCGTTTTTTTTTTAATTTCTCCAAGGGATACTTTTAAAACATTTGGAATTACCAAATCTTTTGTTCCTGTTCCCCAACCTACTTTTTGAACATTCATAGCAGGCATTGTAGTAAATTCACTCGCAATTTCTGCGATGATTGCAGCACCTGTTGGTGTAACAAGTTCTGTATCTACATCAATTTGTCGAGTGATAGCATTACTTGCTGCAAAGATTTCAGATGTTGCAGGTACAGGGACAGAAATCATCCCATGTGCACATTCAATAAATCCATAACCATCATTAACGACACTACTATAAATAACATCCGGATTGATTTTACATAATAAAATCGCTGTTCCAATAATATCAACAATAGAGTCAATGGCTCCTACTTCATGAAAATGAACATTTTCTAAAGTTTCATTATGGACTTTGCTTTCAGCTTTGGCAACTCTTAAAAAGATACGTTTAGCCAAATCTTTTGCTTTTTCGTCAATTTCACTTTCATCAATAATTTTATTAACATCGAATAAATTACGATGTTCATGATGATGGTGATGAGCGTGTTCATGATGTAAGTGTTCATGCTCATGTTCATGATGATGTTCATGTTCTAAATGAACATCAACATAAGTTCCTGTAATACCATTTTTCTTTTCTTTAGAAATATGGATATGATACCCATCTACATTTAATTTTTTTAATTCATTAACTAAATAATGAGGATCATCAATCAATTCAGATAACGCTCCTAAAGTCATATTTCCACTGATTCCACTACTACAATCAAAATATAATACTTTCACTATTTCTTTCCTCCTAAACAATTAATGGTATGGGCCATAAATCCTGCCCCAAATCCATTATCAATATTGACAACACTAACCCCACTCGCACAGCTATTAAGCATCGCAAGAAGAGCTGATAATCCTTCAAAATTAGCACCATAACCAATGGATGTCGGTACAGCAATAACTGGTTTATCAACCAGTCCTCCAACAACGGAAGCGAGGGCCCCTTCCATTCCTGCACAAACAACTAAAACATTTGCCCTTTGAATAGTATCTAAACGATGAAACAAACGATGAATACCGGCAACACCCACATCACTGACAAGTTCAACTTCATTACCTAAAAATTGAGCTGTAAGCATGGCTTCACGAGCAATCGGCAAGTCTGATGTTCCCGCACAAACAACAACAATTTTTCCTTTATTGATTTCTTTTTGATCTTCATCAATATAACAAATGTGCGATAAAGAATCATAAATCATTTGTGGAAATTCTTTTAAGATAGCTTCACTTTTTTCTTGGTCGACACGTGTAATTAAAATAGAATGGATATCATGGTCTAACATATTTTTTACAATCCCAATAATTTGTTCTTTGGTTTTACCAGCACCATAGATTACTTCATGATTTCCTGTTCTTTTTTTTCGATCATAATCAATCGTTGCATAATCTAAAGGCTGTTCAATCAGTTTTTGAGCTTGTTCAATTGTTAGTTCATTATTTTTAACCTTTTGTAGAATTTCTAATGTTTTCAATATCATAACCCCCACTTCTAATTCCTTCTAAATCAAGTGTTACAAATCTAAATCCAAGATTTTTAATATTTTGAATCAATTCTTTATTTTCAATGATTTTCATAAAATCTTCTGGTTCAACTTCAAGACGTGCCACATCTCCATGTACTCTTAAACGTACATGAAGCATTCCTAAATCATGTAAATATTTTTCACCTGTTTCAACAAGTTTTAATTTTTCTAAAGTAAGCTCTGTATTGTAGTCAAAACGAGAAGCCAGACAGGCATTGGATGGCTTATTATAAGTAGCAATACCAAGCTGTTTAGAATAATCTCTAATTTCCTGTTTTGCTAAATTATTATTCGCTAAAGGCGAAATAATACCTAATTCTTCACAAGCTTTTAATCCTGGTCGATACACTTTTTCATCATCTTTATTTTTCCCATCTAAAACATAAGCAAAGTCATGTTCTTTAGCAACGGCAATAACTTTTGACATAATGCTTCTTTTACAATGATAACAACGATCTTTATGATTAAAATGAAAAGCTTCTACGTCTAATGGATTGACTGATAAAACCACATGATTTGAATCTTTTAATTGTTCAAGAGCACCTTCAATGTCTTCTTTTGACATCATTGCTCCTCGACATAAAACAGGTAAAACATTTTCTTTTCCTAATGTTTCAAGAGCTACATGGAATAAAAAGTTGGAATCAACACCCCCACTATAAGCAATCGCAACTTTTCCATAATTTCTTAATTCTTCTTGTAATAATTCTAATTTATTCATATAAATCTCCCTAAACTCCTCTATGACTTCTACTTAAAGGCTTCATTTAACATTGAAAAAAGTTATATTTATTATTTTACTCAAAAAAATATCGTATACATAAGTAGTTTATAGTTTCAACTATAATCGATACTTCATGTATACGATATCCTCTATTTTTCTAATTTTTCAATCATAACAACAAGGTCATCAATATATTCAGATATTGATTTTGATGCAACACCTACGACTTGAGCACTGCATTTAGAAACAGGAATAAAATATTTACGCGCTTCACTTTCTCCAATAGCTTTTGCCATAGCTGGTGTAATTTCACCATACATTGAATTTGCAAAAGCAACTCCAATCGGACCAACAACAATAGAGGCATGTTTAACATTATAAACAACAGCATTTTCCCCCGTTGCAATAATATCAGCACCACCCTTTTTTAGCTGTGTTGTTGCCATACTATTGGTTCCAACACCAATGATGGTATATTCTGGATGCTTTTCTTTTAAAACTTGTATAATATTTTTTCCAATTCCTCCACCTTGTCCATCAATAACAACAATTTCCATTTTCCCTCCTGATATATAATAAACTTCTTGTTTATTTTCGATTTCGTATCTCTATATCTTATTCATGAAAATAATCAGTAATTTCTTGCATATGTTTACTCTGTTGAACATGAAATGGACATCATTTATCACAATGGTGACAAACAATACAATCACTTGCTTTTAAAGCTAAATGATGATAATGATCTGTAGCAAGTTCATCTTTTAAACGAGCAAGATCATAATATTATTAATCAAGGTAGTGTCTAACCCTTTTGAACAAGGATGACAATGTTTATAATAAACAAATTGATTACAATTTTCTAATATTGGAAATATTCTTAAAATTGAATAATCTTTTTCTACATCAGATACTTCTAAATAATGAAGAGTACGTGTTAAATCATCATTTCTAATTCCTGGCAAAACTGTTAAAATAGACAGTTTATCTAAAGCATACTGCATATATTGAGTTTCTGTCAAGGCTTAATGAAATAGTGACTCATCTTCTTCTCAAAGTTTTCCTCCACAAAAGGCTTTCATTACAGTAGTACCTACGCCTTCTTTTTTAAGACAACGATATAAATCCATACGTTCATCAAATTCATCAATGGCGAAGTCTTCAAACTTCAAATCATAAGCCGAATCAATACTAAACATGTCAATATCTAAAACGTGATGAACAAGTTTTAGCGAATGTGATGATAAATCAATATAATGAATAATCGCTTTTTTTAATCTAATATATAATCTAAAGCACCCTAATAGGTTTTAAATTCGTTGTCCAACCGTACTCTTCTGATGAATATTCAACACCAAAATGAATTTGTAAGTAAATTTGATTACTTCTTGATTTACTTATTCTAAAGAACCTACCCCTAAACTAATAATATTTATTTCTTCACTTCTATGTAGCAATTTTCTATATTCCGTTATTTTTCAAAATGACCTGCAACATCTTTTAAATATTGAATAATTGATAAATGTTGTGGACATACGCCTTCGCATTGACCACATTCAACACAGTCACTGGCTTTACCAAATGTTTTTGTTAAGTTGTTGTAGTATTCTCCTTGTGGTGTCCATCCTTTTTCTTCTACTTCTTGTAAATCTGCATTATATAATGAGAAGTATTTTGGAATGGCAATATTCATAGGACAACCATCAACACAATAAGCACATCCTGTACATGGGACAGTAATTGTTGAATTAATGGCAGTAACCGCTTTTTTAATTAAAGCATATTCTTCTTCATTTAATGGTTTAAAATCTTCCATATAACCTAAGTTATCTTCTAATTGTTCCATATTAGACATACCACTTAAAACCATCATAACGTTTTCTTGGCTTGCTGCAAAACGAATAGCCCAAGAAGGAATTGACATATCCGGATGATATTCTTTAAACATCTTTTCAACTTCTTCTGGTACTTTCGCAAGTGTTCCACCTTTTACAGGTTCCATAACGATAACAGGTTTATGATGTTTTGTAGCTACTTCATAACATTTTCTTGATTGAACGCCAACACTGTCCCAATCAAGATAGTTGATTTGTAGTTGTACAAATTCAAATTCTGGGTGTTCTGTTAGAACTTGATCAAGCAATTCAGGACCATCATGATAAGAAAAACCAATAGTTTTAACTAAACCTTTTTCTTTTTTATCTTGTATCCAGTTAAAGCAATCTAATTCATTATAAACTTCAATACTATGTGTATTAATATCATGTAATAAATAATAATCAAAATATTCTACACCTGTTTTTGAAAGTTGTTCATTAAAGATATGATCACGATCTTCTTTTGTTTTAATAAAACCTGAATGTAATTTTGTTGCAAGTGTATAAGCATCTCTTGGGTAACGTGATACAAGTGCTTCTTTGGCTGCATTTTCACTTGCAAATCCACAATACATCCATGCAGTATCAAAATATGTAAAACCTTTTTCGATAAATGTGTCAACCATCTTTTTTGTTTGTTCAATATCAATTTTTGAAGCATCATTTGGATCTAACGATGGTAAACGCATTAAACCAAAACCTAATTTCTTTTGACTCATTTCCTTTTTCCTCCTATTTATTTTCCTTAAATTAGCCTTCAAGTAAGTATTCTTACCTTTTATTATTTTATCATTCTTGCATAGTTGAGGCAAATACCTCTTTTAAATAGCGCACTATGTCTTTTAAGCATGGAACAGATTAATCATCTATTTCAATAAGTTCATATTCTCTTGAACCATATCCAAGTGCTGAGGCTGCTTCAATGGTATGAATACCATGACGAGATTCAATTCTTTCAATTAAATGATTTCTTCCCTTATCATTAGAAGCATAAACTAAATCAATACATGCTTGATCAATAGCAATTGGATCCGTTGAAATTAAAATACCAATATCATCCATACATGGATCTTCTGCCACTGCACAACAATCACAATCAACAGACATATTTTTCATAACATTGATATAAACAATGTTTCCTTTAAAATATTCATGAACTGACTTAGCTGCATCCGCCATTGATTCTAAAAACAAATCATGATCAGCTGTCCAAATCTTTTCAGGTTCTCCTGCCCCATGAATATAAGCTTTTCCATAAGATGAAGCACAACCAATTGAAAGTTGTTTTAAAGCGCCCCCATAACCACCCATTGGATGTCCTTTAAAATGAGATAAAACAATCATTCCATCATAGTTTTTCATATCTTTTCCAACATAGTTTTTTTGAATCACTTTTCCTTCAGGAATATCTAGAATCATATCAGGACCTTCTGCATCCATTAAATCTACATCAAAATATTTAGACCATCCATGTTTTTCAATTGTTTTTAAATGTTTTTCAGTTGTATTTCTAGATCCTTCATAAGCTGTATTACACTCCACAACTGTTCCGTTTAACTTATCAATAATTGGTCTCCAAAAATCAGGTTTTAAAAAGTTTTGATTTCCTTCTTCCCCTGAATGAAGTTTAACAGCAATCTTTCCTATTAATTCTTTTCCTAATACTTCATACATTTCTAAAACCTTTTCAGGTGTTATTATCCTTGTAAAATAAACTTTTGATTTCATAAGTAATCCTCCTTTCAAACAAACTATAAACCTAAACTTGAGTTTAGAGTCAAGAGGATTTTTAATATTTTTTTAAAGTTTTCGTTCTCTTAAAATACCATAATAATTTTTATCAACACATGTCCCTCTTTCTACAAAACCACGCATTGAATAATAATCTTCCAAAGTTTCATTTCCACGTAAAGAATCTAATCTTAAATATTCTTTTCCTTTTTACCAGAAGAAGCAAAACGTATCTATGAAGATTTAGGTGAAATGTCGCCTGCAAGTTATGCCTTACGTTTTGCTACTGGTTTTGATGGAATGATGATGGTTTTATCAGGAATGAGTGATATGGCACAAATGCAAGATAACTTAAGTTTCATGAAAGATTTTCAACCATTATCTACAAAAGAACAAGAAGCAGTTAAACAAGTCACAGAAATCTTCAAAAGTAAAAACTTTATTCCATGTATTGCTTGTCGTTACTGTATGGAAAAATGTCCAAAGAACATTGCTATTCCAGATTTATTTGCCTGCTTAAACGCTAAAAAAGTTTATGGAGATTGGAACAGTGATTACTACTACAGTTAAAAATGCAAAAGCAAGTGAATGTTTAAAATGTGGTTTATGTGAACAAATTTGTCCACAACATTTACATATTAGAGATTTACTTGTAGAAGTTGCTCAAACTTTTAAAAAAATCAAATAACCAAAAAGAGAAATCGTAACGATTTCTCTTTTTAGATAAGTTTTAAATATTTAAAAGCATTATATAAACCATCTTGATCTACATCATCCGTTACATAACTTGCTATTTGTTTAACTTCATCATTTCCATTATCCATCGCTACAGAAAAACCACAAGCCTTAAACATTGGAATATCAACCACACCATCACCAAATGCAATAGCATCTTTAGGATCAACATTTAAATATTTTAATAAAAGATGAATTGAATTTTCTTTATCAAATCCTTTAGCACGCGTTGCTCCATATAAAGCAAGTTCACCTTTACCGCCCCATGTATCAACCGTCATATCTGAAAATTCTTCTTTAGCATCTAAAAAGTCTTGATAAGATTTTAAAACAAATGCTGTTTTATTAACATCATCTCTAAATAAATTTTCTCCACTTATCATATGTCTTGAAAGTGGTGGTAAAGGTTTATCTGAGTAATCTTCTTCTAATCCATAAATATATTTATATCTTGTTAATCGTGATTTTTCTTCATAACCTTCACTTAAAAACATTCCATCATTACATTCTAAGCGGAAAGCTAAATCTCTTTCGTTACACCAATTTACAAAACGTGTGCATTGTTCTAAAGTTAATGGTTGATGAAAGATTACTTCATTATTATATTCAACATAGCAACCATTTCCATAGATAACACCATCAAAGTTTAAATCCATATCTCTTGCTTCTATTTCACATCGACTACATCCTGTACAAATAATAATCTTGTGTCCATTCTTTTGTGCTTGTTCTACTGCTTTTTTAGCTGAAGCAGGTAATTTTGTTTTATAATCAATTAATGTTCCATCAACATCTAAAAATAAATATTTCATATTCAATTTCCTTCCCTTATTTTATTGTATCTAGAAAAGAAAACGTTTTTAATAAAATATGACATTAATTTTACAATCTTCCATTTTAATAAAAAACAAAAGGAATCCTTTAGATTCCTCTAGTACATCCTTGAGCCATTTTTTATATTACCGACGAGTCAAAACCATCACTCGTCATCATAGGATGTTTTAAAATATTCATCTATATTATAAATATTTACAGATAAAAAACTATTACTTTATAATCATGTTCATACTATTTGATCAAAAAAGTTATTAAAGATATAAAAGAAAAAGACACTCACAATAATATTAAACATTTTATTAAGGACAAAGCTGTTCATGATAAAACAAATACATTAAAGAAAAGAAAATATGAAGAAAAAGAAATAGATGAGCGTGATTACCCTATTCAAAAAATTGAAGAAACACAAAGAACTGTTGCAATAGAAAGCTACTCAAGAACAAAAAGATCAGTTAAAGAAAAAAAAAAGACAACGAAAACAATCCAAGTTAAAAGAACACCAATCAATAGTAGCTAATGAATTTTCTAAAATAAAATAAAATAGAAAATTTAATATTATAAAAACAAAATCTCAACCTAACATACAAAAAAACAACAAGATAAAGTTTAAATTAAAAAACAGTAATAAATCAAAAAAAAGTTTCTTGCCATCAAATAAAGATGATAATTTTTTTTCAATAAAGGAAACTCATAATAATAATTACAAAAATAGAATGAAATCTCATATGCTCAAACAACATAGATTAAAACTTAAAAATAGTCCTGTTGATTCAAAAATCAATCATAATGTCTTTTCTGCATCAAAAGTGATTAAAAAACCTTTACTTTTTTTATCTAAAACATTAAATGAATTATCGAAGCTATGGAGTTATGGAACAGGATTGATTTTGATCTTAGTTATATGTCTTTTTATTGGTGTTTTCGGAAGCCTTAGCAATAACAATAACATCAACACTGAAAACTCTCCTTTAAGTGCTGAAGTATTGGCATATGAAGGCATCATTACTCAATATGCTATTCAATATGGTATTGAAGAATATGTTCCAATTATAGAAGCTATTATGATGCAAGAATCTGGTGGTAAAGGAAATGATCCTATGCAAGCTGCTGAATGTGGATTTAATACAAAATATCCACACGTGCCAAATGGAATTGAAGATCCTGTTTATTCTATAGAGGTTGGTATTCAAAACTTTGCTAATTGTTTGGCTACAGCTAAAGTATTAAACATCAACGATAATAACAATCTTTATTTGGCACTACAAGGTTACAATTATGGAAAAGCATATATCACTTGGGCATACGATTTATTTGGATGTTATTCTAAAGCAAATGCTAAAGTTTATTCTGACAACAAGAAAAGTGAATTAAAAATAAAAGTATTTGGTGATCCTGAATACGTTGAACATGTTTTAAGATATTATCATTTTGGAAACAGTAATATTATTGAGATTGCAAAAAAAAATTGGAAATAAAGGTGGAGAAAAATACTGGAGATGGTACGGTTTTAATCAACGAGTAAATTGGTGTGCGATATTTGTGTCATGGTGTGCTAATGGAAGTGGCATCATTAATAATTCAATTCCAAGATTTTCTTTATGTACAGATGGAGAAAAATGGTATAAAGACCATAACAAATGGAAAAATAAATCATGCATACCTCAAACAGGTGATATTATCTTTTTTGATTGGAACGGTGATGGCCATGTTCAACATGTCGGAATCGTTGAAAAAGTAGAAAACGACAAGGTATGTACTATTGAAGGAAACAGCAAAGACGAGGTAAGAAATAAAAATTATTCTTTGACTAATAAGTCAATTTATGGTTATGGATCTGTCAATTAAAAAGAAGCTATTTATATGTCACCCACTATCTAATAGAAAGTAGATGACAAATTAGCTTCTGGCTACACCCCCCAAGCCCCTGTAGAATGAATAACGCCAGTACTGGATATCAAAAATCCCGCACCGGCGTTATTTAAAATATTTTGTTTTTAATCTTCAACACTCTCTACTGAAACTTCTTTTTTCTTCCTAATGATGCCATTTTCCTTCCTTACGATCATTCACAAGGCCGCATCCTACCAATATCTTCATATGATGGGATAAAGTTGGCTGGGTAATTTCAAATCTTTCCAAAAGTTTACACCCGCACTTCTCCATCCGACAGCATCTGTACAATTTCCAGCCGGTTCGCATCGCCCAAAGCCTTGCATATCAAAGCCACATCCATTGCATTCATATTGATACCTCACATTGATCATTGTCTATGTTCAATATAATATATACATAGATATTTATCAATGTATGTGTTTTAAAAAAAGAGAATCAAGTTTTTGATTCTCTTCATACATTCATTATAGCTTTTATCATCCATTTTATTTGCCCCAAACAGCCGCTGCATTCGACCTTACAAGCAGTTCTTCCACAGGCAGACCAATCGGACAAATATCATGACAAGATAACGACTTCCCGCATCCCTCAAAATATTTCTTCTTATATTCAGCAGAAATCTCATTCAAATGAGTGCTTTCCTGTTCATCATTCAGAATCCGAAATGCGTTGACTGCAGCAACAGCACCTGCGAAAGTCCCATTTGCAGAGAAGTTAGGACACACTTCAAGGCAGCAGCCACACATCAGACAGCGTGCCGACTGGTATCTCGGTTCATGTGTCCACGGATTCATATAAGCTTCACTTTCAAGCCAAAGGTTCAGTTTTTTCAAATTTTCAAACAGAATTGACCGGTCAACGATCAAATCTCTTACAAGCGGAAATTTGCTTAAAGGTTCCAAGGTGATTGTAGAACCTTTTAACGTATGTAGAAATGTAGAGCATGCCAGCCTCGGACGTTCGTTAATCAGCATGGCGCAAGCCCCACATTTTCGCACCATACAGCTACATTCCCAGCTGATGGGAGTAACTATATTCCCTGAATTATCTTTCAAAGGGGTTCTACTGTTCAATTCCTTTAGAACATTGGCAACAGAGTTGTTTTTGCTTCCGTCAAACTCAAATTCCTGCCAATAACTGTCTGATTTCTGACTCTCCTGCCGCCTGATTCTTATTTTATATACCAAGTGAATCACCGCCTTTCTGGAACAGGTACAAAGGAAATCTGTATCTGCTTTCCATCAAATCTGGCTACCGTTGTTTTAAGGTAATCATCGTCATTGCTCTTCGGATAATCCTCCCGCCAGTGTGCACCACGGCTTTCTTTTCTTGCAAGAGCACTCTTTAGAACTGCCATACCAAGCAATGGAAGATTTCCTGTCAGCGCTTGTACCGTTTGAATCCCATTTAACAATGTATTCTCATTTCTGACAACGCCCATAGTATCCTGCATCACTTTGTTTAATTGCTTTATTTCTGAAATTTGAGACGCTGGTGGAACATCTATCTGTGTCGCACAAGATAGATCTACTACATCTGCCTGTTCACATGCTGATTTTGCCGCAACACGTCCTCCGTATAACGCTCCTAACAGAGAATTTCCACCAAGACGGTTGGCACCATGATATTGGGCACAGCATTCTCCGGCAGCGTAAAGATTCTGAATCGGCGTTCTGTGCTGCTCATCCACCAGAATGCCTCCCATAAAATAGTGAATTCCCGGTAAAACAGACACCGGTTCCTTTCGTATATCTTTATGCAGATAGGTCATACAATCGTCTGCCAGACCAGATAGCTTATTTGAAATAATCTCCTCCGATATTTCTGTCATGTCAAGAAATACCTCTGATTCATGGCTGACCTTCCATATCTCTCTGGCGGTAATATCTCGTGGCATCAGATTTCCAAGCTCCGGGTATTTTTCCTCCATGAAATACCATTGTTTTCCATCTTTCATGGCAAACAACCTGCCACCTTCCCCTCTGGCCGCCTCGCTGATGAGCATGCGTTTTCCACCACATTTCACAGTTGTCGGATGGTACTGGATCATCTCGCCATTTGCCAGAGGAACACCAAGCCGGAACAATTCTGCGGTGACTTCTCCTGTATTGCTCAGCGAACCCGTTGTATTTCCAAACAATCCGTGCATACCACCGGTGGCAACAATAACCGCATCCCCCGGTAATTCCACAGTCTCCTGACTGTATTCATCCCTGATTACGCAGCCACAACAAATATTGCCACACAGACGAAGTGTTAGGAAAGAATGATGGTTGAACCGTTCTACCATACCAGATGCTTCTTTCCTGCGAACAGCGTCTATCATAGCTGTCATGATCTGCTTCCCGGTATCGCTCTGTGCAAAAGCAGTCCGTTTCTTTTTCTGCCCGCCAAAATTCCGCAGATCCACATCATAATAGCCACTCATGTTAAATTTAACTCCAAGTTTTAGCAGCCAGTGCACCAGCTCCGGTGCTGCCTGTGTCATTCCCCAAACTGCATTTGGATCTGCCAGACCACATGCTGCCTTTATTGTATCTGTAAAATGTTCTTCGGGACTGTCGTTTTCATCTTTTGTATTCAAAGCTGCGTTGATACCGCCCTCCGCCATAACAGACTGTGCCCGCTCTGACGGAAGGGAGGAAACCAGTTTTACATTGCATCCATTTTCCGCTGCCTGCAAAGCCGCTGAAAGTCCTGCCAGTCCAGCACCTATAATAATAATTGTCTTACTCATAGATATTGCCACCCAATATAATATAAAATAACCGCTCCCGCTATAAAAAGAAGAAGTACCGAAAGAATCAAATAAATATCGCTCCTTCGTTCTTTATAACTAATGATTCCCAGTGATACAAGCAATGGGCGTATATTGATAAAAATATGAACAAAGATTGCCGCTACGAACAAAAGCTGAGTTACCATCTTTACAGTTGTAAAAGGGAACAAAATATATGTCCCATTCTGCACCTTTCCAAACAAGCCAATATGGAATAACAGCAGAATCAGTATTGCCATCCCACTGGCTCGTCTCGCCCAAAATATGGCGTTCTGTTTCAGATACATTTTTCCTGATTGCTTCGCTGTCTGTAAACTCTGAACTGTCAGGATGACACCAATCACCGTATGCACAACAAGAATACCAACACCAATCCATGCAAGAAGTTTCCCTGCACTACTTCCAACTCCGTTTAGCATAAAGCTGCCCATGATTCCATGAATCATAAAAATGAGAAGCATTAAAACAGACAAAATCGTATTCCATTTTCTCATAAATTCCCGCTCACCTCATTTCTTCGCTGTCCATGATCATATAGTCCATCTGTGTTAGCGTTGTAACGTCAATAAAATCATCCGATGCCAGGAATACATCATACTTTCCACTTACCACTCTTGATAGCATCATTGTGTTACTGTACTCTTTCAGATCTACGGAAAAACCGGCCTGTTTCAACCTGTCACAGAGTTTCTTAGCATAACTGACAAGCGGATAATCCGTCTCAGATACATATAACCGAAAACTAATGTCCGTTTTCATGAGATCTGTTTCATTTGTTTCCGAATCGTCCAATGCCAATTCTTTTAATTTATTCCGGGTGTTCTCGTTGTCGAGACCATCTGACATCATATTAATACCGAGAACATAAGAGCCTTCCAACTGTGCGGAGGCTTGAGACGCCTTTTTTGACTTCGGTGTTGCTCCTGTGACTGCATCAATCATAGAAGGCGGTGAATGTAAAATGACACCAAAACCTACAAGAAAAACAATCGTAACAACTAACAGAATCAGTTTTCGTTTCACATTTCCACCTCATTTCCTATTTTTTCAAAATTCTCATTGCGTTCAAAACAGCAATTATGGTAACGCCTACATCACCAAATACAGCTTCCCACATTCCCGCAATACCAAGAGCGCCAAGAATCAGGAACACACTCTTAATCCCAAGAGCAATCACTATATTCTGCATGACAATTTGTTTTGTCGCTTTTGCTACTTCAATCGCGTCCACCAGCTTAGACGGTTCATCTGTCATCAGAACTACATCTGCTGCTTCAATGGCCGCATCCGAACCAAGCCCACCCATTGCAATACCAACATCTGCACGGGCAAGGACAGGAGCGTCATTGATACCATCACCAACAAAAGCCAATTTGCTTCCCGGTCTCTTTTTACTATCTAAAAGCTCAACCTTTTCCACTTTTTGGTCAGGAAGCAGCTGTGCATAATATTTATCCAACTGCAATTCTTCTGCAACAGACTTCCCAATTTTTTCATCATCACCGGTAAGCATGACTGTTTTTTCCACTCCGATATGTTTCAGGTCAGAAATTGCTTTTTTACTGTCCGGCTTCACTTCATCTGTTATCAAAATACATCCTGCATATTGACCATCTACAGCCAAATAAACTTTTGTACCTGCTTTTTCACAGGTTGTGTACTCTATACATTCTGTATCCATAAGTTTCGTATTGCCAGCAAAAACTTTCTTTTCCCCTGCCATTACACTGATTCCATATCCTGAAATTTCCTTATAATCAGAAATCACTGACTGATCAATTTCTTTTTCATAAACAGCAAGAATGGATTTTGCAATAGGATGGTTAGAAAAACTCTCTGCCTCTGCCGCATACTCCAGAACCTGTTCTTTTGAAAATCCATTTGCAGGCAAAATATCCGTCACATTGAAAACACCTTTTGTAAGTGTTCCGGTTTTATCGAACACAATAACGCTGACATTATTAAGTGCCTCTAAATAATTGCTTCCTTTTACAAGAACACCTCGTTTAGATGCTGCACCAATGCCGCCGAAGAAAGTCAGCGGAATTGAAATAACCAATGCACATGGACAAGATACCACAAGGAAAACAAATCCTCTGCGAATCCACTCTGTCCAGCCTCCGCCAAGAATGATCGGTGGCAGAATCGCCAGAAAAGCTGCTAAGATTACAACCACAGGTGTATAATAACGTGCAAATGTAGTAATAAAATTTTCTGTTGGTGCTTTTCGGCTTGACGCATTTTCCACAAGATCAATAATCTTTGAAGCCGTAGATTCACCAAATGCTTTTGTTGTCTTAATCATTAAGACACCTGTCTGATTCATACAACCGGAAAGTGCTTCGTCTCCTTTATGAACACTTCTCGGAACTGATTCTCCTGTTAAGGCCCTTGTATCCAGCATAGAATCTCCATCCAATACCACACCGTCTAATGGAATTTTTTCACCAGGCTTTACAATAATAATCTCACCAATGGAGACATTTTCTGGAGATATGGTAATCAATTCCCCATTTCTTCTTACTGTAGCAGAATCTGGACGTATATCCATTAAGTCTGATATAGATTTTCTGGAACGCTTAACAGCCAATGACTGAAAAAATTCACCTACCTGATAGAATAGCATAACAGCAACTGCTTCTGGATATTCACCAATGACAAAAGCCCCAATCGTAGAAACACTCATCAAAAAATGTTCATCAAATACACGCCCCTTTGAAACGTTCCTCACAGCCTGCCATACAACATCTCCACCAAGAATAACATAAGAAACAATGAGAAAAGCTAACTCGATAGGCAGTGGCACTTTCGCAAAAACAGTCAATGCCATACCAATGGCATAGATTGCTGCACCAGTCGCTAAACGAACTGTCAACTTCTTATCCTCATTGTTATAGGATTCATTGGCCTCCTGCTTTTTTCCCGGTATATAAGATTCCTGTACAATTTCAGAAACTTCCACATCTGGCTCATGGCTATGAACAATCGTTTCAATCTGACTGGCTATCGTATCTGCGGCTGTCTGAGCAACATTGATTGTAAGCGTCTGCTTCATCAGATTTAACACTGAGGATTGCACTCCATCCAACTCTCCGACTTCTTTTTCAATTTTTGCAGAACAATTCGGACAATCCAATCCTTTTAACGAATAACTCTTTGTAACATTCATAACGGTTTCTTCCTGAACTTCCACATCTGGCTCATGGCTGTGGACAATCGTTTCAATCTGACTGGCTATTGTATTTGCGGCAGCTGGAGCAACATTGATTGTCAGCGTCTGCTTCATCAGATTTAACACTGAGGATTGCACTCCATCCAACTCTCCGACTTCTTTTTCAATTTTTGCAGAACAATTTGGACAGTCCAACCCTTTTAATAGAAATATGCGTTTCATGATAATCTCCTTATAATTTGTTTAATTGTTCAATTACTCAACTATAATGTTAAAAAATATTATTTCTGCCAAAGATGCTCAAATCCCTTGTCAATAATCTCTTTCACATGATCATCTGCCAGCGAGTAGTAAACTATCTGTGCTTCTTTACGGAATTTTACCAGATTCGCTAGGCGTAATGCCTTTAACTGATGCGAAATTGCAGATTTTGTTACCCCCAGTAGCACTGCAAGATCACATACACACATCTCACTCTGTTCTAGAGCGTGTAAGATTTGTACTCTAGTTCCATCTCCAAATAGCTTAAACAAAGAAGCCAACTGGATATAATCATCTTTGGGCTGCATCTTGGATTTCACATCATTCACAATATCCTCATGAATTACATCGCAATTACAAATATAAGACGTTTTTGACATATATTCACCTCCAAATAATAATAGTTGAACAATTACTCAACTATTACTATACTTATTTTTAAATTTATGTCAATAAGCTGATGTTAGTTCCCCATAAATTTTACAATTAAAACCAGCTCTTTATTCTTTTCTTAATCTTTTTTTCCCAGTATACCGTTTTGGCTTTCTTGTCACACTTCCTGTAAATTCCGATTTGCACTTCAAATCGTTTTCTTTATTCTATCATAGCATCCATTATTTCGCCATCAGTCTTTCGAACCAGGTATCCATGACAATGATAAACCGGCCTACTCCTGGCAATTCTTGCAGCATTTCGTCAAGAGTTTTCTGTTTCACATATTTCTGCACATACGCCCAACAGGCAATGCTACTGGCTTCTGATACAATGTCAGCTATGGTTTTGCGCATAAGCTCTTCAAATTCAGTAATTTCTTCTTTGGGGACAACATCATACAGTGTTGGTGCCTGATGACTTATTTTTATTCCATTTTCATTTGCATCTTTAAGCAAATTCTTAACTTTTTCTCTTGAATTCTCCGGTACTTTCATGTACTCCCACATAAATGCTATCACATCGGACGGTGTGTCTTTCTTTAGTGGTGGTAACTGAATATAATCATTGTTTTTGCTCATTTTCATATCCTCCTCACGATATAATAAAATCAATAATACGTTCTCTTGTCATGTCCAGTACAGCATCTACGAACACTCCTGCAAACAGGATCAGATACAGAATAACACTCAGCGAAAACAGAAATGCAACCTGTACCCAATCATGGTAACAGTATGCAGTCGCTATGATCAACAAAGTGAATATAAATCCAAGGATCCCTCTAACAACCGCATAAGTCTGTACTGTCATTTTTACTGTCAGGCCGATCACAAAAAGGATCAGCCATACCGGCAGTAATAATATCTTTCCAGCAAGTTTTAAAATAAACATGTGCACCTCCTATCTTACCAGTCCTGGCATATAATGGTTCACCTCTGCCTGATAATATCCGTTCATCGTTGACGGTGCATTAAACAGGGCTGCTAATAAATATTTCTTGATGTTCTTCACCTTTGTGGTGTTACCACTCATACAGTGTAAGACATACGTTTAATATAGGATGTTTCCGTTTTTCCCTCATCTGCATAGATACCAACAAGCGTCCAGTCCTTATTCTCACGAACCTTCTTCTCATAGTAATCTTTCTGTGCTTCAAAGCTACTCGCCTGTTACTCCATATCCGTAGATACTCTGGCATAAACTGCTACCCTTGTAATCTTGAGTTTTATTGCTGTTTCAGGCAGTTTTGCAATCGGCTCTATCTTTCTTTTGTCAAAAGCCTCCTGCACATAGAATCCGGGAGCCTCCACCGATTTCATTGGTGGGTCAAATCTCTCTATCAATTTTTTATGTATCTCCGTATATTCTTCTAAGGTTATCTCCCCTGCAAACATCATATTCGTAAATATCCATTTTGCAGTACGGTACTGCACTTCCACATCCAAACGCTCCATTGCTATCATCCTTTCTGAAATCTGAAGTAGTACAAGTAAGTATCAGAAGTCCAGAAAAGTCAAGCATTATATGATTTAACGCAAGAAAACATTTTAACGACTGCAAAAGCTATTGTTAAAGGGGTTTCAAAACACTCAGAGCATTTTTTCCTTTTATAAAATATGTGCGAAATATGTCTGTCCTAAAAAATTCTGAACACAAGGTAAAAATACCAAGACTACCAGTAACCAAGCCATTTCAAAAATTATAACGATGAACCCTCAATCGAACATATGTATTATTCTGGTAATATCCTTGTTATTGAAATTGCGAAAAATGAAATTGGAAATAAAGGTGGTGAAAAATACTGGAGATGGTATGGTTTTAATCAACGAGTAAATTGGTGTGCAATATTTCTGTCTTGGTGTGCTAATGAAAGTGGAACAATTAATGATACAATTCCAAGATTTTCTTTATGTACAGATGGAGTAAAATGGTACAAAGATCATAGCAAATGGAAAAATAAATCATACATTCCTCAAACAGGTGATATTATCTTTTTTGATTGGAACGGCGACGGCCATGTTCAACATGTCGGAATCGTTGAAAAAGTAGAAAACGACAAGGTATATACTATTGAAGGAAACAGCAAAGACGAGGTAAGAAATAAAAACTATTCTTTGACTAATAAATCAATTTATGGTTATGGATCTGTCAATTAAAAAGAAGCTATTTATATGTCACCTGCTATCTAATAGAAAGTGACTGACAAATAAGCTTCTTTCTTTTTTTAAATCATTTTAAACTTTATAGTCCTCTAATAATATTCAAATAATCTTGTCTTTGATCAACAAAAGCATAAATAATAACTTCTTTTTTTTCTTCACTAACTTTGTAGAATGCTAAATTCTTTTCTAATATTAGAACTCTGTAACCTTGTCTTTTTAAAACTGCATATCTAGGCAACGTTCCAATATAGGGATTATCTTCTAAAAGTAAGATAGTGTTTTCAATATAATCTAACTTTTCTAAAGCAAATTCATTACCAAAATGATTTGCTAAATACAAAACAGTATGTCTAATTCCTTCATCTGCCTTATCTGTTCGAATAATATTATACTTCATAATTACTTACCTTTTAATATCATTCTTAAATCATCAAATGTCTCATTTATAGGAGCAACTCGTCCATTTTTTACATCATCTTCAGCTTCAGCAAGTGTTTCTAATAATTCAATATGAGCCTTCATATTTTGATATTCTTCAAAAGAAAGAGATACAGTATCTCCCTTACCATGTACAGTAATGATTACCGCTTCTTTATCTTCTCTACATTGTTTAGAAATTTCATTATAATGATTTCTTAAATCTGCGGATGGTCTAATTGTTTCTCGTAGGTTTGCCATAAAAATCCCTCCCATACTATTATAGGCAAATTATATCATTTAATGTCTATGCTTTCAAATTTAAATTTAAAATTTAATAAACAAAAAAGAGGAAATAATTTAATTTTCCTCTACAAAATCTTAAAAATTTTAATGTCTAAAATTTTTTTTATTAAACAAGAAAAATATTATAATAGACATAATCATAAGTAATAACCAATATTCAGGATTATAATAATCTCCTGTTTTTAATTTTTGATTATCCTTGTAATTAGATGTTTGACTGAAATTTTTTTCTTTCTTAAAATTCTCATCATTACTAGGAATTTTATCATCAGGCTCTTCTTTTGAATCATCATCTGGTTCTTCATCAATTCCAGGTCTTATTATTGAATATTTCGGTTCAACATCTACATCATAATCCTCTTCATATGATCCGTCATCTTCTTTTTCAAGAAATGGGATTGAAATAATAAAAGGTTCCGATTTATATGCAAATTCACTTTCATTATGTTCATAAATTAAATAAATCCCATAATCTAAATCTCTAAAAGTCGCCTCTCCTTTTTGATTTGTTATTACCTCTTCATCATAATCAATATTATTCTTTTGGATATAATCCATCAATTTAGTGGCAACTCCATTTTGCTCAGATGCTGTCATATCTTTATTAATTGTAACAAGTTTAGAATATTTTTCTAACACATGATAATTATTTCCATCATAATCTGCTATTTTTATCAACGCAATATGATCACCACTAATGTTAGATAGATGATTATTCACATCTAAATAATAACTATGGATTGTCAAAGAATCATGATTTTGGGCATAAACATTATTAATTGAAAGAGAAAATAAGCAGGTAAATACAAGAATAAACATTCTTTTTGCATTTATCATGTTATCGCCTCCTCCAAATAAATATAATAATTCCTATAATAATAAAACTTAAAAATGCTAATTTTACCTCATAAGGAATATGTATACCATTATTGACCTCATTCGGTGTTTTCTTTATCGCTTCTTTATAATCTGTTCTTTTTCCTCTTACAAGCAATCTATGCGTATTAACAGAATAAGGTGTACAAGTAACAAGCGTAACATAATCTTCATCATCTACAATTTCAATATCATCCGTTTGAGAGGGCAATACTGTTTTAATTTGATCTACTTCATAAGCTAACGTATCACCTAGAACAGAAATATAGAAAATATCTCCAACTTTCATCTTGTCAAGATCTGTAAACAGCTTTGAATTTGGTAATCCTCTATGCCCAGATAAAACAGCATGCGTACTTGTTCCACCTATAGGCAAAGAAGAACCTTCCATATGCCCCACACCTTTTTGTAAAACACCATTATTTGTTGAATGATAAATAGGTAACTTCACATCAATCTTAGGTATTTGTAGATAAGCCATCATGCCATCACTAGAAACATTAAGCAAATTCATGTATTCTTCACTTGGTTTACCTGTTGTAGAAAATGGATCATATAATTTAGTATTTACTAATGATTGATTATATTCCTGTGCTTCTTTTAACATTTTATTTTTTGTAGCTTTATCTATTCCTTTAACTTCATCATTGTAAGAAGTTATAGCTTTCGAGCTATGTATTCTTCCTAGGTAATCACTTACTGTTGGATAAAGCAATACACCTAGGAAAAACACTAATAAAATAGCTCTAATAACATCAAATAATTTGATTTTTCTTAATATATCTTTCATACATTTAATATCTATGAGATACTTTAATTAATAATTCAATTAAGATTCTTCTTTTTTACCTTTTTTAAAGTAAGTTGAAAGAATAACTAACACACCAACTACCCCTACTACTGTAAAGATAACTGTACCCATACCACCAGTTTCTGGTAACCATGATTCTGTGCTGTTTTCTACAGTAATATCATTACCGCTTACTGTTACGTTTTCACCATTATCAGAAGATTCTGCTTTAATATTAATTTCTTTTGGTGATTTTAATTTGTTATAACCTTCTGGTGCTTCAGTTTCAACTAATCTATAATCTCCATCATCTAACCCTTTAACATTAATAATACCAGTACTTGGTGTAACTAATTCAGTAATTCCATTTTCATCTGTTGTTACTGTATAAGTGCCATTATCACCTTGAACAAAATGAATTGGCTTAACTGTTGTACTAGTTCCTTTATAAAGATTAAATTTTGCACCAGCCAATGGAGTTTTTGTACCTTTTTCTACTTTAGTAATTTTTAAATTATGTGTTTTAATAATAGTTGTATCTTTTTTTGGATCGCTTAATGAATCAACATCATGACCATATTGAATTATAGCCATATTGGTAGTTTTATCATCTGTTACAGCATTAGAATTTAATGTTGCTTGATATTCGAATTTTAAAGTTTCATTTGCATGTTCTTTATATTTAATAAAATCACCAAAATCAACTATAATTTTTTGATTTTCAACAGTTACAGTATAATCTGTTAATTCTGTATCACCCATGGTAATTTTCATATTTAAATCAGCTTTTGATACAGTTAATCCTGATGACATTTCATCAGTAAATTTATATACATAATGATCAAACCCTGTCATATTTGGAACCATTGAATCAACAGTAAAGCGAACAGTTTCACCAATTTGTGCTGAAGTCCAATTTTTACCATCTGCTTTTTTATCAACAGCTGGTTCTAAACCTTTTAAATATACTGTTTGGTTACTATTTGATAAAGTTGTATACATTGGTTTATATGTATCAATTGATGGAATAATAGCATAATATCCATATTCTAAATTATTAGCTTTCAAATTACTTTGTGACAAAGTAACTTTAGAAATATTCTTACTAGCTACATATGTTTTTAATTTAGTTGTAAAATCATCGTTTTTAACATGATTCTTTATATAATTGTATACCACTTCATCATCTTCTGAATTTGCTACATCAGTTTGTTTAAAAAATTCTTTGAAATCGCTATTTACCGTATAAGCAATTTTATCATTAGCTGAAGTTGCATCCATTAGTTTATATACACTAAATGTTGTAGCACCTATATCGTGTTGAGCCACATTTAATGTGATACTGCCTGTACTTGCAGCAGATACTGAACCAATATTCATTGCTGACATTGTAAATAGCATCATAAATGAAAGTACATATGCTACTACTTTCTTTAATTTGTTTTTCATTTTCATATTCCTCTATTCTTTAATATTTTTCGCTTTTTTACTTTTTTTGTACGATAACAAAACTGCTAATACACCTACTATACCTACTAAAACAAATAACATTGTTCCTTTTCCACCTAAATCTGGTAAAAGAGGCATATCTTTATTTGTTATCGTAAACGTATATCCATCATCAGATTCTTCAATAGATGTTATATAATTTTCTACTTCAGACTCTGTAACTGAATAAGTATAATAAGCTTTACTTCCATCATCTAATGTTGTATAGGCATCTAATCCTTTAATAACTGTTTGCCAGGTATTTTTAGAATCAGTTACATCATTAGTTGATAAAGTATAATCCCCTACTTTCTCTGATATTTCATCACTTCCTTTCATATATATTCTTGTTAACGTCACTGTAATCGTATCTGGACGTTCTTTTTGTTTATCACTTAAATCTTTCCATAGCTTATTGATAGTAATGTTTACTTTTTCATTGCAAGGATCTTGTGTATCTGAAGGAATCGGTGTCGTACCATCTTCGTTATCAGATACTTCTGTATCATCCATCAATACAGCTTTTGCTGGAGAAACATAGGCATTTAAATCAACGGTTTCACTTTCTGTTTCATTTGCTAATTTGGCATCTTTTAAGTCATCATATTTTTGTACCTTATCATAATGGCTTATTTTGAAGACGTTCCAATTATCAAAATCTGAATCCTTTTTACTATACAAAGATGAATTTTTTATAATATCAATCAAGGAATCACTTCTTGTTCTATAAATCCTGTACGTATTATCTTTACCTTCAATATTCTTCTTTGTATTAAAGTCATAACTAGAATTTAAAGACGTTGTTCCAGAAAAAGGTCCTATTTGATTGCTTGTTCCTCTAATCGTATCAGCTAAATACATTTCATTGTTTTCAATCAATCCTTCATTGTTATAACCAATAAATCCACCTGCTTGGCCATTTTCTTCACTTCCATCATGTGAATCATTTGCTTTTCCACCAAAAACATCATATCCATCATGAATACCTGTTATCGAGCATCCATCTACTTTTGTTCTGTTTGATTTGATAAGTCCTACTTTAATATTTTCTTTCTCACTGTCAGCAATATGATTTCCATCAATATTTGAACATGGGATTTCTATATAAGAATCACCAATTGTTATTTTTGCCAGGTCACTTGTTCCATCTCCTCTATCTTTATCAAGTGCTACTGAAATAGTTAATCCTAACAAAGTAACTGATAAAGCATTTCCTTTAGCTAAAACTTGTAATTTTAATAGTGAACCTAAATTGATATCTATAAGGCCAACATTTTCTAAATCTCCCACATATAGAATATCTAGAAGTTTATTGACGATTGAAAGTATCGGATCCAATAAATAGCTAGAACCTAAGTCAATATCAGCTAAATATTCAAAACTTGTTTTACCAACAAAGCCTCCTGCTATTTGATCACTAGCCACTTTCTTTATGTTTTCTACATTGCAATTGCTCATTCTTCCTAAATCAGCATAACCAACAAAACCACCAGAAATAGGTTCCTTACCACTTTCACTTGAAATAGTAAATCCAACTGGAATACCAATAACTGAACAGTTGTCACTATGAGAACCAAAAATATCTAAGACACCAGCTGTGGCATTTAATAATTTTCCTGTACCAACACCTGCTTCATCTAGATCAACCACACCACTCTTTCCCATGTGACCAACAAAACCACCGGCATAGTTTTTAGCTTTGACTTTATTTAATCTAGTAACACTCGAATTTTTTACCGAACCATCTAGCAAGCTTCCACCAAATCCACCTGCATTTCCTGTCTGTACTTTACTGTCCAATGTTCCTTCCTGACTTTCATCATTTGCACATACTGAAAGTCCATTATCATTTGATCCAGTTACTTTTGCTTGATAAACATAAGTTCTAAAGGCATCTAATACATCAATATTTCCTAATTTAATCAGATTTAGAATTTGATCAGAATCATCATTTCCAACTTGAGCAACAGAAGAAACATCAGCTAATCCAAAGAACCCGCCAACATGTCTTCCACCAACAACATTTCTAATATTATTTGCCTCAACTCTTACTGAATTTGCATCTTTATCACCAAAAATTGCTCCTCCTGCAGTACCTACAAAACCACCTGCTTGATTTGCATATTTTGTATTTTCATTATTTTCTAATGCATATGAACCGTTAACACTTAATCCATAATCATTCCATGCATCCACCTTGGCATAATCAACTATTGAAAGAGTCGCATTCAATACTTTGGCAAGATCTCCTGCATTGCCTAATAAATACTTAAGTAGTTTTGATAATAATCCTGTATTGGATGAAGTATTCAAAGTTACAGCACTTCCTGGTTGGATATTACCTGCAAAACCTCCAACATTTTGACTACCGTTGATTACTTTTAATTGATCAGCCAAACAATATTGATCTTGTGTTCCTTCTATTTTTCCACCAACAACTTTTCCAACAAATCCACCACTGTTGCCTTCATCATTATCAAAATCAGTTCCAGTAGTAGATATTGTTGCTCCTGATTGATAACCTATAACAGACGAAGTTTTTACCACAGGAATGAAACTTTGCAATATTGGAAGTGAGCCTACCACATTTAATTTCTTTTCTAGGTTTACATCTCCAACATTCGCAACTCCTGCTGAAATCATTTCACCAGCAAAACCTCCACTGCTTTTTAAAGCTGTAACATCTTTTAAATCTCTAGCATTAGCAAAAGTTACTTCTCCTCCATTCATTTGACCAACATAACCACCAGCAATACCGCCTTGATAATCGTTTGAACCAGCATTTGTTCTTCCAGCTTTTACTTCATAGCCATAGGCATATTGATCAATAATTTTATCTAACTCGTCTTGATTATCAACTTCTCCAAGTTCTTGGAATTTTTTACCATAAGCACCATTGATTCCTACTGCTTTTACCCAAGAATTCCATACTTCAGTTGTTAAACCTCGAAGTGGTCCATAAGTTGCTGTATTCGTTTCAGTTGGATAAACAACACTCAAGGCTGATAATGGATTATCTAAATTAATGAGTCCATAAAGAACACTGATATTTCCCGTATCAACTGTATTGGCACAATCCGTTCTGCCACTAAATCCTCCAGCATATTCATATCCATAAACAGCTCTTAATCTATAGACTGCACATTCTTTTTGAACTGTAGGTATTTTTCCATTCCATTTTCTTGTAGAATTTCCTTCAATACGACCACCTAGATTATAACCCACATAACCTCCCGCACATCCTTTTAATGTTTCATTACTTATGGCATCTGCACGAACTGCTCCACCACAAGGAATACAAGTAGTTTGAGAGTTATAAATCACAGGAATAAATGATTGTAGAACACTTGTTAAACTATCTACTGAAATTAATCCTTTTAAGATTTCCGTTTTACCTAATACATCTGCAACACTTCCTGATTGAATATTTCCTGCATAACCACCAGCAGTTTCTTGACCTATGATGTAAGAGAAATTATTGACATTGCTATTTTGAATTTGTGAACCATAGTCGGTTCCAACAAATCCACCAGCGTTTCCAATTGTTTTATTTTCAGCCAAACCATTTGCTTTAACCGAAAAACCACCAACTGCACCAATTACATCTGAATTTTCAATTTTAGAAGCTGTTACATCTAAGGCTGATAAAATGTTTGCCAAATTTAAATTTGTTCCTAATGCCTTCAATCCACCACCAACAGATGCTGTAGAACCTATATCTAATTTTCCTACATAGCCTCCAGCATTTTTAGGTGCTGAGATGGCATAGCTTGAAGATTCTCCAAAATAAGAAGAACTGTCTGTATCATTAATATTTTTAACAGGTGTCTTCACTGTAGTGTGTTTTAACTTATTGACACTACTGTTAGAAACTCTTACAGCACTACCATAACCAATATATCCGCCTGCACTGCCAGAATTTAAATCCGTTGACTTATATGTATCACAGCTAACAACCAATCCATTAGATTGAACACCTGCATTTTTAATAATAGGAATATAAACGTGTATTAAACTCAATAGATCAGATATTTGAATATTCAAATCTGCTAACCCGCCTAAAATACTTATTCCTTTTGTTGAATCCGCTAAAGCTCCAGAATAAACCTTTCCACCAAAGCCCCCTGCATAAGTTTTTCCTTTAACATATGAAATATTTTGTATTGCATAAGCATTATTTTCATCATTTTCTACAATACCACTTTGGAAATCTCCAACAAATCCTCCTGCAATATCTCCTCGTACACCACCATTATCTACATAACTTACATAACATTGTTGATATAACGGAATTAAATATCCTACAGCATTTAATAATCCATTAGCCGAAATCAATTTTTTTATTTCTGTTTCATCTCCAACTTCAGCTAAACCGCCTGTTTTTGAAATACCAATAAATCCGCCAGAGTAACCTCCATCATCTGTAGAAGTTACTGTTTTCAAATTATTAACTTTTGCATCATTTATTTTTGTACTATTACTTTTAGCAACAAATCCAGCTGCTACATAATCAGTTGTTGAATTATCTTCTCTTGATCCCGTAGCTTCTACAGTAAATCCAGAATTAATACCACTTACAGACGAAGAATCTATATTGACTTCAACTGCTTGTCCTAAAGAAAGAAGATTGCTTAATTTTAAAATATAATTTAATCCTAAAAGATTTACTGTCAAACCATTATCAGTTCCTGCAAGATCACCTGGACCAGATACGCCTATAAATCCACCTACAATATTTTCTCCTGAAATATTATTTAAATTTGTTACTGTAACCGAACTAATAGAACCACCGATTGCTTCACCAAAAGCACCACCAACTCTTTTTCCTTTACCACCAATAGTTATACCTTCTGTAGAACCAGTAAGTGAAATAGAATTAGCATTAAATCCTAAATATTCTGCAACACCTAAAGTTGTATTTAAAAGTCCTGCTACACTTGCTGTTCCCACTGAGCCAGAAATACCACCAACACAATTTTCACCATCCACGGATTTCAAACCATTAATAATGATATTTTTTTCTTCGATTCCATCCATTGAAAAGATATTATTTTTAAAATATGAAACCTTACTTAAATTATCGGTATTAGATTTTGTAAGATAAACACCATCACCTCTGCCTATCAATCCACCTGTGTAATTTTTTCCTTCAACACTGCATGGAGCATTTATTTGACATCCTAATATATGAGAAGGACTCACACCAGCAAGAGAAAGTAATGATGATGTTGCATTTTGATTACTGCTTAAAAGTTTCACAACTAAGTCAACAACTCCACCTAATAAGTTATCTTTCGTATCACCTTTTCCTAAATCAGCAGCCCATCCAATTGTTGCGATTCCAGCAAAGCCACCAGAATTATCTCCACCGGAAGATACCGTTAATTTATCACTAACATTAACATTACAATTTATAGCCGACGTGTTGGCCATTGCTCCAGCAAAACCACCTTGATATCCATTGCTCGAAATTGTCAAATCACTCGCAGATACTGAACAATTTAAAAACAAACTTTCAGGATTCATTTTAGGCAATTGAGTTTCTATATCTAAAGCACCCGATAAAGTACCTTCTATGACATCATCTCTAGCTAATCCTACAAATCCGCCACTATAATTATTAGCTTTGACATTGAAGTTGCTGTTTGTAATTTGGCAATCTTTTACGACAGTTCCTTTTTGTTGACCGATAAATCCACCAGAATTTTCAATCTTATCATTATTTGTTCCTATATTTCCTGTTAAATTATTGATTGAACAATTTTCAACATAAGCATTGATATACTTTGTAGGAATCAATTTATCTACTGGAATAGCGTTTCCTAAAAGAATAGTAATCAAATCACCTAAGCCAAGACCAGGAATCACATTTAAAATTTTTGCCAATAGAGTAGCCGTTCCACCTAATCCTTTTGATAAACCATCATACTCCGTCTTTCCTGAAATATATCCAATAAATCCACCTGTATTACTATTGACATTTGTTACTTTCACATCATCCAGTTCACAGTCAGATATTGCTACATCCCCCACTACACGACCTGCAAAACATCCCGTAGCTAAAGCTGTTGGGTCATCCTTACGAGCATTTAAAATACTGCTGAGTGTTTTGCTTAATCCAGCATTAACAGTTCCAAAAGTAAGTAACCATGTTAATCCATCTAATAGTGCTCCTAATGTTAATCCTAAAGTTGAAGTTAATCCACTTATTAACGTTTGATCAAATTTTGTTTTTGTTGTTTCATTATCAACATTTATTTTATTGAATTTAAGGTTTTTTACTGTTACAGTTCCTTTGCTCAATCCTAAATCACTGTCACTTGCTTCATTTGATAATGTGGCAAAAAAACCAATTCCCATTTGTTCTCCAACATCCAATTCAGATGTTTGACTAACATTCACATTAGAAATAACTGGTTTGTCTCCTATATTTAAATCAGTTGCTTTGCTATAATCCGTAACGCTAGTATCATTATTCCATAACGTTGATTTACCATCGCCCTTTGAACCAATCATTGTCCCTTGAAACATCAACGGTGTCCAATTATCACCAGATAAATCAATATTCCTAAAAATAATATAATTAGCATTTGAAGAATATTTTTGATTAGTAGCTTTATCTATATCCAATGTTGGATCAATTTCACCAGTAGATTGATTGACTCCACATCTTCCCCATGCATATAAATGTGAACTATATTTACTTAATTTTTTATCCTCTTTATGTATATTCTTTTCTCCAAATCCAAAATCTTCATTACCATTTTGAGATTTTTCTAAATCGGCATCTCCACCGTATAGCATTATCGGATTACCATTTTCATCTTCATCTACATACCATTTGGCAGCATGTAAATAAACTTGATAAACTGCACCATAAACAGTTTCATCAGATCCTATTTTTCGTAACTGTTCTTCATTGCCTATAAGAATATAAGTTTTGTCACCAATCGTTTTAACAACTTGACCATTAAAATCTCGTCCTTCACAATTTTCAGTACTTATATTTGATATTTGATTTGCTTTAGTTTCTGGCATCTCACCTGTAAAGTTTTTCGATAACACATAGTTATGTGATTTGCTATAAGTTAGATAATTAGAACTATTATCTGAATAAACAGGTTGTCCCATCCCAACACACTCTGGTAACATATCTTGAGACATGACAGGTTCATTTTCAGAATTATCCGATTGAATAATTTTTAATTGATAATCATTATAAATAAAGATTGTATCTGTTGATGAATCATACAATGTTGAATTTTCATCTACAGTTCCATGATTAAATGTGCCTGTAAAGTCGCTTGGTAAAGTCCATATGTCATTTCCATTTAATGAAATATCTTTCATAAGTTGATACTTGGAAGAAAGAGAATATGTTATATATTCATCATTTACTGAAATTTGTTGACCAGTACCGTAATTACTTTCATCATTATCTGTAGATGTAACAATTGAATTTGAGCCAATTGCTTGAAGCTGTTTTGTATTATAAATTTTTATTACATTATTTTCATAAATATCACTGATATCTATTGAATCATCTGATTGTGAGCTTGTGTTATTTTCAACAATAGTTTCCTTTGAAATTGAATCATCAGATGAATTTAACGCATAGACAACAACAGTTTGTAAAAACAAAGAGATAACACATACCCAAACCATTATGTCTATACAAATTATTTTTTTAATTTTGTTCAACATACAAATCACCTTACTTCCTGAAACTAGGAAACTTTTAAAATTTTAGATATCTTCGTTTTTCTACAATAAAGTGATTGATGATTTAGTTATACGCTACCTCTTATATCGGCTTTTTTATAAAATTGCAAAATTTATCTTAAATAATAATTATTTCTTGATAGTATTCTAATATATTCACAATCTTTTTATAATGCACAGAATAGGAAAAGAATTCATACATTTTTTGTAAACTATGTGTAAAAAGCAATGTAATAAAAAAAGCAATCATAATTTACAAAATTAGATTACTCTTTAATATTTAAATTATTTATTTACTTTTTCAATCCATGTTTTATTCATAGAAGCAATAATAAACGAAAGAATAACTTTTGGTGAAAAACTTCCACACTCACCATTAACAATCATTCTCACAGCCTCACCATGATTAATTTTTCTTTTATATGGTCTTTCACTGATTAATGCATCATAGGCATCCGCAAGTCCAACAACTTGAGCTTCAAGAGGAATGTCATCACTTTTAAGACCTTTAGGATAGCCATGACCATCATATCTTTCATGATGATACAAACATATATTATAAGCATAATGAACTAGTTTTTTTGTTGAATTACATTTCGGTAGTTTTAATGCCATATTAGCTCCATCTACAGGATGTTTTTTTACTATATCCATTTCTTCTTTTGTCAGTTTTCCTTTTTTATTAAGTACCTCATAAGGCGTAGATATTTTCCCTATATCATGAATAGTTGCTAGTTTAGAAATATTTTCAATTTCATTATCCAATATGCCATATTCTGGAAAATTTAATTGTAATTCCTTATATATTTGTTCTGTAAAGAAAGAAATATTATGAAAGCTTTCATGATCTTCTAATTTATTATGAGCTAACACAGTTTCTAATAAAGATACCATATCCCAAAATTCATTGACAATCATCATGTCTTGTTGTAAATAAGAAATATTCGTCTTGTCTTGATTTTCATAAATGTACTCATATGATTTAAACATCAATACCATTTGCGTATCATCTATATGCTTGTCTAAATCCATCCATGTTTTTCCATCCTCTGAGCGATATTTTACTTTTGAATCTTGATAATATTTTTCACTATTCTTAAAATTAATTAGAAAAGATTTTACTCTATCTCTGTCTTCTTTAGAAACACAATGATTGATAAATTTATATAAAAACTCATCATATGTCATATAGTTATTAAACAAATCACTAAATTTAGATTTGATACTAATAATATTCATATCTAAACTGTTTAGGTCAACTTTTAATAATAAATATCTTTTTTCAATGATTTCAGATTGATTAAATGAATTTTCAAAAGTAATGTTTTTAAGATTTTGATTAATATCTTCTTGAACTTTTAATAATACTTTCCTTACATTGCACGTCTCTATACAATTTCTTGAACAAACGCCATTTCTTTCTAAACATTTATTCAAGTTCATAGAAGACTCAGTTGCAGAGATAACATCAAAATAACTTATCCTTTCAGGATTCTTAGCAAGAAAATAGCCACCATTAAATCCCATTTCAGAATTAATTAGATTGTTATTTTTTAAAATATTCATTATTTTTGAAATATTTCTAATTGGTATCTTTAAATTATCAGCTAATTCTGCTTCTGTAGCTAAATTTCCTTTTTCAGATAAATAATCAATGATACGATGCGCATAATCTGTTGTATTAGTAATTTGCATAGTTTTTACCTAGAATTAAGTTAATTTTTAATTCTTCCATCTTTCTTTTAATTTTTCAATAAGTTAAATATAGTCTTAATGAGCTGTCCAACATATTATCTAGGAAAATTATACGTAATCTATATCATAGCATTATTATTTGATTACATCCTATTACGCAAACTAAGCAAAACTGTTTTAAATGTGTTTTATATGATCAATAAGAATAGTATTAATTTATCTATAATTTTATTTTAAATTTTAATAATGATTTTTATAATGCAACAAATAGGAAAATCAATAATACTTTTTTTGTAAAAAAAGTGTATATTAAAATAGCATTCCAATAAAAAAAGACAGTTTTTAATAGTAATAACCGTCTTTTACGTAATAATCTAATAAACCTTAATAATATCAAAAATTATTAATCCATTTCTTATTGAAAGTAATTCTATACTATCATCAAAATTAATATTAGAAATTTCTTTTATTTTTTGAATACGATATGAAGCTGAACGATAATTGATTGATAAATCTACAGATGTTTTTTTCAAACTTAAATTATTTTTTATGTATGAACTCAAGGTAGCTAATAATACTGTATTATGTTTTCTATCATGTTCATCTAATTTTATAATAGATGATGGTACATATTTTTTTAATTTATTCACATCATCCAACTCAATAAATGATTGAAATATTCCTAATTTAGAATAATAGACTATTGATTTATTAATATCCCCAGTAATTTTTTTTGCAATTTTCATAAACTTCATAGCAACTCTAGATTGCTTATATGAACTTTTTAAGTTTCTGTATCCCTTAACAACTTCTCCTACACCAATATTAAAATTTGTGTTTTGGTCTCTTTTGCTGATACTTTTTTTTACAATATCTATCAGTTCATTTAAACGTCTTATACTATCATCATCCTCATTATCAGAATCCATTTTTTGTAACATAACAATTTGAGATACATTTTTATAGATGTGATCTTTAGGATAAAACATTGATATTTGATCAGCAATAATGTCAACTTCATCTAATTGTTCCAAAGAATACTTTTCCTTTTGTTCTTCTGGAATAGAATGAAATGATACAACTCGATAATAAGCATCCTCTTTAAGATTTAACATATTGGCTGCTTCAGTAGTATCATCATAATTTAACTGACTATTTACTAAATTAAAGAAAATATCTCGATGATACTTTTTATGGATTTCGTTTTTTGCAAAGTCAAATGTGAATGAATACCTTAATGCATCAATCGCATTTTCAATCGCAACAAAATCAAAATTTGTTAACTTTCTATTTTTTTCATCAATCACAATTTTAATAGGTATATTTCCTATAAAAGTAATAGGTATAATATATTGATTATATTTTCCAGCATCTTGTTTTAAATAATTATACCTCAATCTTATCTCTGGACTATATTCTTTAATGTTATCTAATAAATCAAAACTACTTTTTTCTTCATATGTTGTAGCAAGACAACTCAAATTTTCATAATACATTGAAATTGGATTATCAATTATTGTATAAAGAAGCTCTATAATATTTTTAGGTGTTGCCTCCTTATGGAAAATATATTCTTTAAGGTTATCATTTGTAACTTTGTGATACTTTAATAATGCCATTTCTTGATCAAAAACATTATCTAATATATATCTAATAATATCCCAATAATAATTTTGTCGAAGTAATTCAAACAGGGCAATCTCATTTTCAATACATAATCTTTTAAGTATATCTAGTTTGATATTAAAATTTTTTATGTTTCCACTATTTTTTATAATAAATCCAGATACACCTTTATCTATCAAATTTTGTATATGTGTTTCATACTGAGAAATTGTACAACTTTCATATATGAAAAAACTTGTAAGAAGTATTTCTCCTCCTTCTATGTACTTTTCCATATTTTCAACTTCTATGATTTTAATACCTTTTATTTCATTATCCAATCCTTTTTGTTCACTTAACAGTTTTAAATGGAATTTTCTTTGTAAATCTTTCATTTCTTGTACCAATAATACCATCTATTCTCTCCCCCCCCCACGAATTTTATGATATTCTTTTCATCATTAATATTGCGTTATTTAATAATTGTATTTATAGACCATGCATAATGTAAATAATTTTTTTATGATTTATATAAAAAATGCATTTTTTCATTAATAACATGATACTCTATAACAGACAAATTAAATTCACAATATAGTAATATATATAACATATTATTAAAAATAACTATAATTATTTTCAATAACTGCAAAAAAAATTCTCATAAACAACTACTGTGTTCAAAAAATAGATTTTTGTTGATATTAAAAAAATAAGCAATCTTTTTCAGATTACTTACTTAATATGATGTTTCTCATTATAAACTTTTAAAATAAAATTACTAATTAATAAAGTCAAAAGTCCAAATAATTCTTAAAAATAAAAATCCAATTTCATCTTTTGTAAAACCTAAAGAATCAGTCTAGATTATATTTATTATAAATATGAATAGGAAGATAGTTTTTTCCTTTTGGAAGTTCTGTTCCATAAATCAAATGTTCGCATACTTTATGTACACATTCATAGCTTTGCATATAAGCACTTTGATCAATGATATAAGTAACTTTCCCCTGTTTTAATGCTTCCTTATTTTGTGGCATTAAGTCAAATCCTAAAATATTGATATCATTATAACCTGTTTGTGCTACAACTTCTCCCGCATTTGCAAGCCATGAATCTACCATGACAATTGTCTTATAGTATTTCTTTGAAAGAATTTCTTTTAAAAGCTTATTTGATATTTCAAGCTTATCTTCTGTATAAATTACATTACTTAATAGAATTTCTGGATATTGTTTCATTGTATCAAGAAATCCATTGACTCTTTGTGATTGTGAATGAATTGTTTTTGAACCAGAAAGAATTAAAATATTTTCTCCTGACCTTGTTAGATTATGCGCAAGTCCTGCAAGACAAGTTCCTGCTTTATAATCATCAATTCCAATAAAACCTATTCTATAAGAATCTTCTAAATCAATATTTAAAGTCATAACAGGAATTTTTTTTGCAATTTGATTTACTTTTTCTACAATACGTTTTGTTTGTAACCCCGCTATAATTAAAGCATTTACTTTGCTTTCTAATTCATCAAGTACCTTTAAATATTCTTCTTCGTCTACACCATTAATATGTCTAAAATCAACTGAAATTGGATAATCTCTAAATTGAGAGATTGCTTCTTTCATTCCTGAATGAATCAATTGAAAAAATGGATTTCCTTTTTCAATTTCATCCATAATATCACGTATTCTCTTTTCTACTTCGGGAGCAACGCGTCCTCGTTGATGAATAACACGATCAACGGTTCCTCTAGAAACACCTGCAAGTTTTGCGATTTGTGTAATTGTAATACTCATAGAATTTTTTCTTTTTAGTGAATATAAAATAGTGGGATTGTTTCAATAACAACCCCAACTATCTCACTTCAATTATTCGAACTCTACAAAGACTAACGCTTTTTGTTTAGGAATTATTCTCTGTAATGTTTCTCGTTCTTTTGATTATTTGATATATCCATATTATCCTGCCTATACGAGCTAATGTTATCATTTTGTTATCGGCATTGATAACACCTACTCGATAACTGTGGATAATAACTATATGTAGCATGTCAAATTATAAGCTATTTTGCTTAGAGATTCAACACAAAACTGAAATTTTACTTTTCCTTATATTCATCTGGTATTGCTATTTGAAATGTTTCACACAACAGCATCACATCATGCACATCATTTTTATCGTGTTCATATCCCAAATGAAGCATTACCTGACTCAATGGTTCAATACAAGAAACAGTTATATCTCCAACTTTTCCAATACCGGAAAAAGTTTTTGATGGAAATATATCTCCCTCATAAACAATTCCGTCATCTGTAAATTCAAAACAATGTAAATCAATGATTCTTTGTTTATCATCTTTCCAGACAGTATGACCATCCGTTGTATAATCAGTATTTACTTCCTCAAATCCATGCTGCTTAATCACATAAATATAATCATGATAATGTTTCAGTTCAACAAACAAATCAATATCATTGTGTATTCTTGATTCTCTTTTAAGAAGTGCATCAACACCCCATCCGCCATCTAAATATACTTTAATTTCGTTTTGCAAAGCATATTTTATAATTTCACATGCATCTTCTGTACGTACCATAATCTATCCTCCAAATTCAAATCTTTGTATGCTTTCCAACTCACTAAAAGCCTGAAATTTGTCAGTCTTTCATCCTTTTTGTTATCAATCACCAATTAGCTGTAATCCATTAGGATTTAGCTGATATATTTTATCGCACACCTCTTCAATATACTTTCTATCGTGAGAAATGCTAATGACAGCCCCCGGAAATTCTCGGAGCATTTTTCTTATTACCGGACCGGACAATGGTGAAAAATTTCTTGTCGGTTCATCCAGAATAAGAACATTTGCACCACTTAAGCTCATCCTCAAGAGAAGCACTTTCGCCTTTTGTCCGCCTGATAACTCCCGAATCGGATGCTCCATTTCATCTGGTGTGTATTTAAGTGAACCAAGGTATGTTCTAATTCTTGTACGCTCTTCTTTATCTCCTGTTTTATCAAGGTAATCAACCGGTGTAACATCCAAATCCAGCAGGTCTTCATAAGTTTGAGGCATATATTCTGCTTTAATGTCATTCCGATTTAGGAGTTCTTCCGCTATCTTTTTTAGAAGAGTCGTTTTTCCTGCCCCGTTGGCTCCTATCATACAGATTTTTTCTGAACCTTTTATTTTTAAATGAATTCCTTCTGCTAAAATTCTTTTGCCATCCGGAGTCACAAGCTTTGAAAGTTCATATTCTATGACCGTTTTTCCTGCGGGAATGTGTGAGTTTTCATCCCCTAATTTGACAAAGATTGCTTCTTCCTGTTCCGGCATCTGAGTCATATTTTCATCTTCTTTTTCAAATCTTCGTTCCATTGCCTTAACCGTATGCATTTTGTCCTTTAAGTTTTTGGCAACAGACGGTGCTTGTCTGGTACAACTTCTTAATGCACCTTGTACACTCTGCATAACTCTTTGATATTTTTCATCGCGAATCTTTTTCTCCCTACGGTCACTCAGTGCCCGCTGTTTTTGGATTTCAAATTTATGAAGCCGTTCTTCCACATAGCGTCTATAGGGAAGCTTTGCCACGGTATATCTCGCCTTTGTTTTTCGTATAATCTGCTCGATATGTATCACCATGTTGGCAGTACGCTCTATCAGCGTTTCATCGTGTGAAATAAAAAGCACAATGTGCTTCCAGTCATTTATGATTTTTTCCAGTAATGTAAGCGTCGCAATGTCGATGTCATTGGAAGGTTCGTCCAACAACAGCACAGAAACATCGCGAATGAAAAGCCTCATAAGTTGTGTCTTGACTTTTTCGCCTCCTGAAAGACTACCCATTGTCTGGTTACTGTAGAAAAAATCATTTTTCATTCCAAATTTTCCCGCAATAACAGACAATTCTTTAGGCGTTTTCTCCCAGAATATTTCCTCTTCAGAAAAATATTCGTATATTGTTTTTTCCTTATCTTCATCGAGCATCTCCTGCGGAAGATAACCAAGACGTTCGTGTCCCATTATCCTTTCCCCATCTGCTTCTATATAGTTTTCTACAAGCGACGGATTGTATATCCACTTCATTAATGTCGATTTCCCATTTCCCTCTTCTCCAATAATAACTGCCTTATCTCCATCATTTAGCACAAGGTTGAAATCATTAAGAATTATTCTCAGGTCTTTTTTATGTGTTAAATTTAATTTTTTTATCTGCAACATTAAAGTTTCTCCTTTTCGAAGTCTGAGCCAATTATTATTTTGAACACACAAAAACGAGTCTTTTTTGCATACGCAAAAATAGACTCGCTAAATAGACCCTTATTTCTTTTCCAAAAGGAAAACAAAGGAAATGCCTCTTGCGATAATCCAACTTAAGCGTACACAAAACAAACCTATTCTCTACAGGCTCAATAACTATATGTGTCTTACTTAAATCAAATTATCTATTAATCATTTCCTCACCTTACACAAAATGTGCCTTTCTTTCTTCTAATGGCAATACTATCATACTGTATTTTTTGTGTCAATACATTTCACCTTATGGAAGTGCAAATTAAAATTTTCACTTCCTAATTATACATCCAACCATTACGAAATTCAATCTTTCACAACCTCTTTACAACCACAACCACAGCACTCCAGCAAACGCAGGAGCACCATACCGTAAAACGCTTATGTGTAAATCAACTCCGTTCCTACAACTTCCCTCACACAAGCCTGAATATTATTCATTCTTCCAATCCATTCGTAGGGATTATCTTTCTTTAATTGTTCCGTCACATCTTGTCTGTCGGCATATTCCTTTACCAGTCGAAGAAACATATCCTCTGCTTGCTTATCGACTTCTGCAAGATAACTATGCAGCTTTCCGCTTGTCAGCAGGTTCATATATAACACTTTATAGTGTTCCTTTAAATGCCTTGCATGTCGTTTCCCCCATAAACCAATCGGCTCTATTTCTTCTTCGGCTGGTACTGTGATGTTCGGCAATAAATAATCACCCACCTGTCTATAAGTTCCGCCCATTTCTTCAAAAATTGTCTTTGTCATTTTCCTTTTCCTCCTGTGATTTTTGTCTATCGTGATCGTGTATTATCACGCTTGCGACCTTTAACTGTTCTTGCCTGCTCCAACAAATCATCTATCTGTTTGCGACCAAAAACCTTACGGAGCAGGCTGTAATCTTTATTTTCTGCTTTTAGGATTTTGTTTTCTTCGGTCAATCTTTCATTGACTTTCTCCAAACGCTGATTGGTGCGGTATAACTGTGCATTCGCTGTATTCAGCCTATGATAGTTGTCCCACCCCTCAAAGCAGCGGGCAAGCACCGTTTTGACAAGTTGCTTCAATTTCCTTACAACCGGCTCTGCCATTTTGGTTTTATATGCCTTTGCAGTCATAAATTTCTCTGGTTCTGGCAACTGATATTTCGGTGCAGTATCAAGCTCTATTTCAAGATTTGACAGCTCGTCTTTTGCCTTATCATAGTTCAATACTCGTTCCGACAACACATCAAATTCAATCTGTTTCTGCTCGATTTTCGCACCTAATGCCGCCACTTCTTTTTCTCTTTCCTGCTTTTTATAATCCAAAACAGAAAGATGTTTTTCGTGTGTGCCTAAATGTTCCCACTCAATCCCATAACGTTCCATCACCGCCGCAAGCTGTTCTTTTTCGGACTGTATCCATTGCGACCACTCCGTATCGCCACGACTGCCGCCCTTAAAACCTTGCGTTGCAAGAGCCTGCTTTAGTGACACTCTTGTATCAAGTCCACGCTTGCTGCCTGTGGTAAAAGGTACAAAATCTATGTGCAGATGTGGTGTAGCTTCATCCATATGCAGATGAGCCGAGAACACCCGAAGCTGTGGATTTCGCTCCTGAAAACCCTGATAGTATTCATCTAAAATCTGCTTTGCCAGTTCTCCGTTTTCCGTATCGGCGTTCATATTTCCCTTACCGCCCACCTGTAAAATGATTTCGTGGAACGGTTTTTCCTGCTTGGAACTTCGGATTTTTTCATAATAATCTTTTATCTTTCGGTCTGACCTTATCTGCTTGGCATTGTATCTTTCCAATGCTTCATCAAACAATTCGTGATAAACTGTCTTTATATTTTCATTGCAGTAGTCGATATTGAGATGAGTACGAGTTCCGTCTACATTTTCTGCTCGGAACTTTCGGCTATTGTGATTGACCGAGCCTTTACCGACCATTGCACTTATCGTTCTCTGCATTTTTTCATCTCCCATCTGTAAATTTCAACATTCTCAGGTTTTGTTACTTTTGTCAAAAGTAACGCAAAAGCACTTTTGACGGGTACACCCATCAAAAATGCGACCTGTAAACAGGTTTTGCGTTCTCCGAAGGCTCTCCGAGGGGTGAGCGTGTGCCGGTGGCACACACGCCTGCGAACCGACCGAGCCAGCAGGCGAGACCAAAGAGCCGCCTTTGAAAAGGCACTCTCTGCACACTCCCCTAAACTTTATCCGGTGTCAAAGTGTGACGATGGTGACAATGTTTTTCACAGCGTGCTGCTCTCAAAAACATTGACACCTTTGACACCGTTTGTCACGCCGTCTGCTCGGTTTCTTTCCAAAGTGAAACCTTTCTTCCGTCGTGTGTGCGGCTGTTCTGATAACGGATACCGTAATCACGAAACAGCCTGCTTGCGTTGATACTGAGCCTTAAAGAAAGTACATTCGGCTTTATATCCACCGCAAGCCTTTCGCAAAGTTCCGAAGCAGTTCCTTCCCATCTGTCACTTTCCGAAAAGAGCGTATCCGCTATCTTCTCAAGCAGAGGTTCGGGCGGTTCTTTCCACATCTCCGTTTCCGATTTTGCAAAGTTCCACACCAATCGCTCGCTGTCCCTTACAAGATGGATTTTCATATCCTGCTGGTCTCTGCCAGCAACATCAAGTGTGGCATTGTTGGAAGTACGCTTGTCCTTACTGAGAACAAATGCACCGTCTGCCGCACCCAGCAGACCATTCGTGCCTGAAATCATATCGAATATATCTTCCGATTTTTGTTTGCGTGTATGATGAACAATAAGCATTGAAACCTTGTAACTGTCTGCCAACGCTTTCAGCCTTGCCACAACATCATAATCACTTGCGTAGCTGTAATCTGCTCCGCCTGCTTCACGCACACGCTTTAAGGTGTCTATGATAATCAAGCCTGTGTCTGGGTGTTCCCTCATAAACCCTCTTATCTGTTCTTCCAGTCCGCCATTGACCGTTTTACATTCCGTTGCGAAATACAGATTGCCTGTCTCCTTTGCACCGAACATCTGAAACAATCGCTTCTGCAAACGTGGGTAATCATCTTCAAGGGCAAAATAAAGCACCGTTGCCTTACGCACCTTATACTCCCAAAGCGGTGTGCCTGTGCTGATATGATAGGCAAGCTGTGCCATCATAAAGCTCTTTCCCACTTTCGGGGAACCTACGAAAAGGTAAGTTCCCCTTTGGAGCAGACCGTCGATAAGTGGTGTCTGAACCTCAAACACCGTATCATACAGCGTTGTCATTGATACTGTTTTCAGATAGGAAGGGTCTAACTGTCTGAGTATTTCCCTTTGCATTTCTTCAAAAGATTGCTCGTACCCCTTGAAATCCGTATCCTGATTGACTATACTATTGTCAGTACATTTGGAAAGTGACTGTTCCGCATCTGTTGCCGCAGATACATTTGGAATAGTCATTTCTTTTTTATTCTCCATTCGCATCCTCTCCTTTCAAACCGCCGAGAATAATGGAAATCAGTTCTATTACACTCAGCAGTTCATCATCCACACCTTTTCCTGCTTCAATCCTTTTCAGTTCCGCAAGGACTGTGGCAAATTCCGTTTTCAACGCCTTATACACTCTCGGATTGCCCTGTACCACCACATCCTGATTTAAGCAACGGCGGTAACAATACTCCTGTTTTGGCAATCCTGATAGAGCTACAGCTCTGTTAATGAGTTCGTTTTCTTCGGGCGATACTCGAAACCCTACTGTGATATTCCTCCAACGATTTTTGTTATCTCTGTTCTTAGCTGACATTTTCAAAATCTCCTTTCCCTAAATCATCTAATTTTTCTGCCATCTCAATCTGCTTTGACGGAAAGAGGTGTGCGTACTGATAAGTAATATCAATACTTTCGTGACCAACTCGGTCAGCAATCGCCACCGCAGAAAAGCCCATATCAATCAAGAGTGAAATGTGGCTGTGACGGAGATCGTGAATGCGGATACGCTTCACGCCTGCCGCCTTTGCCCCTCTGTCCATCTCGTGATGAAGATAGCTTTTCGTCACCGTAAAGATACGGTCTTTCTTCTTCAATCCGTAAAGCATACCGAGATATTCTTTCATTTCCTCACACAGAAACTTCGGCATTTTAATCGTGCGGTTGCTCTTTTTCGTTTTCGGAGAAGTAATCACATCCTGCCCTTTCAAACGCTGATAGGATTTATTGATTGTGACTGTTTCCTTATCAAAGTTGAAATCTGCCGGAGTCAAAGCTAACAGCTCGCCCTCTCGGATACCGCACCAGTAAAGCATTTCAAACGCATAAAAGGAAACAGGCTTGTCCATCATCTCAAAAGAGAATTTCTTGTATTCTTCCTTTGTCCAGAACAGCATTTCCTTGTGTTCCTCACGTCCCATATTTCCCACCTTTGCCGCAGGATTGGAACGCAGTTCATAGTAGCGGACAGCGTGATTGAAAATGGCGGACAACTGATTGTGCAGCGTTTTCAGATACGTCTGTGAATAAGGCTTTTTCTTCTCATCACGATAGGCAAGCATTTCATTCTGCCAAGTAATAATCTCCTTTGTGGAAATCTCGCTGATTTTCAGTTTCCCGAAATACGGAAGTATCTTTGTGCGTATGATATGCTCTTTGGTAAGCCACGTGTTTTCCTTCAAACGGTTCTTCACATCATTGATATAAAGCTCCGTAAAGGCTTCAAAACTCATATCAAGGTCTGAAGAAGTCTGCAATTTGAACATTCTTTCCCATTCCTGTGCTTCTCGTTTGGTAGCAAAGCCACGCTTGCATTTCTGCTTGCGTTCCCCTTTCCAGTTCACATACCTTGCCATCACATACCAAGTACCGTTATCTTCATTCTTAAATACCGGCATTTACATTTCCCCCTTTCCTGCTCCGTAGAGCCTTTCGTAAAAATACTGGCGATTTACACGCCCTGCAATCGTAATAAAGCCCTTTGCTTTCAATTCCTCATTTAATTGTCTGATGAGTTTATATGCATAAGGTTTTGATACGTTTAGTTCCTGAGCCACATCTTCGGCTCGGATAAATCTGTTTTCCATATCCTTTTTCTTCCTTTCTTAAAATAATTTTTTGCTTGCCGCTTTCTCCGTGTTAAAGTTCCAACAGGCACTCCTGCTTGTCGGCAGGCGCTGTGCTGTCCCAATGCACCGCAGTACATCAGGCGCTCGCTCGTATAGGGGTTCCCGAAAAGTCGGAGACTTTTGGGGAAGAGGAGGAGCAGTGCAGCGAATGAGCTTTTGTGCTTGCACACAAGCGAACGATACGGAACTTGCTCCGACGAGGTCTTGGCGGTTTGGCTTTTCGGACGGTCATTCAGTTGTCGCATTAAGCATATTTGTTTAATTCGTAATTTATTTTACTAAACATATTTGCTATTGTCAAGTGGTTGCAAAGAAAATATTAAACATTTTTGTTTCGGTTTTTCTTGACTTCCACTAAACATTTCTGCTATACTTATTTCACTAAATATAAAAGGAGCGTATCATTATGGCTATCAGCGAAAGAATACATTTTTTCAGACTAATGCGTGGTATGACACAAAAGTATCTCGGTACAGCAATCGGTTTTCCAGAAAAGAGTGCTGATGTGCGTTTGGCACAGTACGAAACTGGTACACGCAAACCGAAAGCAGACCTTACAAATGCATTGGCACAGGTGCTTGATGTTTCTCCACAGGCTCTTGATGTTCCTGACATAGACAGCTATATCGGTCTTATGCACACTCTGTTTACCCTTGAAGATATTTACGGTCTTACTGTCAGTGAAGCAGACGGAGAGGTATGCTTAAAGGTCAACAAGGACAAAGGCAGAGAAGCATATGAACTCCTCAAAATGCTGTATGCTTGGAAAGAACAGGCAGACAAGCTATCTTCCGAAGAAATCAACAGAGAAGAATACGATAACTGGCGTTACCATTATCCAGAGTTCGACACCACACAGCGTTGGGCAAAAGTTCCATCACAGGAATTAAGTGACGCTCTCGTGGAAGCATTCAAAGACCACTTGAAAGATAAATAAGCACCTACAGGACCTGCCACTGGCAGCTCCCTACAGATGCTTTGGCAACGACAAAAAAGCCCTTAACTATGGTTATTAACCACAGCTAAGGGCTTAGTTTATAATATGGAATTTGTTCAGAGCCAAGCTCCGAACTTTAGTCTGCAAGCCACCTGTTAATTGTTCCGTTACCCATAAACCACTGGATAACAAGAATAATGGCACTTGCTATGACTGTTATCAATTTGTTATCAAAAGACTAATCGAAATCGCTGAAACCCGCATAAACACTGGCTTTTTTAAGCAACTCGATTTATTCAAACTCAATTGTTCCTGGAGGTTTACTTGTAATATCATACATTACTCTGTTTACCCCACGAACTTCGTTTATAATACGTGACATAACTTTATTTAATACTTCATAAGGAATTTCTGCAGCTTCTGCTGTCATGAAATCGATAGTATTAACTGCACGTAAAGCGATTGCATAATCATAAGTTCTCTCATCACCCATAACTCCTACAGAACGCATGTTTGTAAGAGCTGCAAAGTATTGACCGATTGAACGGTCTAATCCTGCATTAGCAATTTCTTCTCTATAGATTGCATCTGCATCTTGCACGATTTTTACTTTTTCAGCATTGACTTCACCAATGATACGAATACCAAGACCTGGTCCTGGGAATGGTTGTCTAAATACTAAGTATTCAGGAATTCCTAATTCTAAACCAACTTTACGTACTTCATCTTTGAATAAATCACGTAATGGTTCAATAATTTCTTTAAAATCAACATGATCTGGTAATCCACCAACATTATGATGTGATTTGATAACCGCAGATTCTCCACCAAGACCACTTTCAACAACATCTGGATAAATTGTTCCTTGTACTAAGAAATCAACTGCTCCAATTTTCTTTGCTTCTTCTTCAAAAACACGAATAAATTCTTCACCAATGATTTTACGTTTAGCTTCTGGTTCAGTAACACCTTTTAACTTTTCATAATATCTTTCTTGCGCATTTACTCTAATGAAATTTAATTCATAATTTCCATCAGGTCCAAAGACAGCTTCTACTTCATCCCCTTCGTTTTTACGAAGTAAACCATGATCTACAAAGACACAAGTTAATTGATTACCAATGGCTTTAGAAAGTAAAACGGCTGCAACAGATGAGTCAACACCACCTGATAAAGCACATAATACTTTACCATTACCAACTTTTTCTTTGATCGCTTTGATTTGTTCTTCAACGAAAGAATCCATGCGCCAATCACCAGCACAGTTACATACATCTAAAACAAAGTTAGAAAGCATTGTTTTACCATATTCACTATGTAAAACTTCTGGATGAAATTGGATTGCGTATAAATCTTTTTCTTTATCTTCACAAGATGCTACTGGACAATCTTTTGTATGTGTTGTAATTTCAAAACCAGGTGCAATTTTTGAAATATAATCAAAATGTGACATCCAAACTGTAGATGTTTCAGGAACACCTTTTAAAATTTTAGATTGTGGTTGATCAACTAATAAAATTGATTTACCATATTCTCTTACATCTGCTCTTTCAACTTTTCCACCTAAAACATGTTGCATTAATTGAGCACCATAACATAAACCTAATACAGGAATACCTAATTCAAATAATTCTTTAGAATAAGTTGGTGAATCTTCTAAATAACAACTATTTGGTCCACCTGTTAAAATGATTCCTTTAGGATTCATTTCTTTAATTTTTTCTAAAGGTGTTTTATAAGAATAGATTTCACAATAAACATTGCATTCACGAACACGACGAGCAACTAATTGATTATATTGCCCACCGAAATCCATGACAATGACTAATTCTCTTTTCATGAAAGACCTCCTTTATTAAAATTTAATATCTTTTAAAACAACTGTTTGTTCTCTATCTGGTCCAACACTGAACATTCTTACTGGACAATGAACAAGTTCTTCGATTTTACGAATATAATTTTGACAATTTACTGGTAATTCTTCAAAAGATTTTACATGTGTAATATCTTCTTTCCATCCTGGTAATTCTTCATAAACAGGTTCACATCTTTCAATATCTTTAACAGTTGCAGGTAAACCATAAATTTCTTTACCATCTAATTTATAAGCTTTACAGATTTTAATTGTATCAAATCCACTCATAACATCTAATAACATTAATGAAATACCTGTTAAAGAAGACATTCTTCTTGATTGATTAACAACTACTGCATCAAACCAACCAGTTCTTCTTGGACGTTCAGTTACAGTACCATATTCATGTCCTCTTTCTCTAATTAAATCACCTGTTGCATCATTTAATTCAGTTGGGAATGGTCCTGATCCAACACGAGTTGTATAAGCTTTAATAATTCCAATTGCTTCTTTGATATATAAAGGTCCAATACCAGCCCCTTCAGATACCCCATTAGCTCCTGGATGTGATGATGTAACAAATGGATAAGTACCATAATCAATATCTAACATAGCTCCTTGAGCTCCTTCAAATAAAACTTTTTTATCTTCTCTTAAATATTGATCTAATAACATACCTGTATCACAAACTAAAGGTTTAATAATTTTAGCGTATTCTTTGTATTCTTCAAAAATTTCTTCTACAGTAAACATGTCTTTTAATTCAGGATATTCTGCAACTTTCATTGGGAAAGTTTCTTTTAATCTTTCTAAGAATAATTCTTCATCAACGAATTCTCCCATACGAATACCAATACGACTATATTTATCTACATAAGCAGGTCCAATACCTCTTTTTGTAGTTCCAATACTTTTATCACCTTTTCTCTTTTCTTGTAATTCATCAATTTCAAGATGATAAGGTAAAATCACATGACAACGATCAGAAATTCTAATTTTGCTTGTATCAATACCACCATCATTTAAATATTTCACTTCTTCTAAAAATGCTTTAGGATTAACAACCATCCCATTTCCCATGATTACTTCATGCCCAGAGAAAATACCTGATGGTATTAATTTTAAAGCAAATTTCTTACCACCATAAACAATGGTATGACCTGCATTGTTTCCTCCAGCATAACGACATACAACATCTGCTTTTTGTGCAAGATAATCGGTAATTTTTCCTTTACCTTCATCTCCCCACATACTTCCTACAACAACTACACCAGCCATAATTCATTTCCACCTTTCTATCATTGGCTTTTTCATACATTTTTATTATATGCTATATTTTAATATAAGTAAAATTAATATATAATATATTTGATATAAGGAGTACTAATATGATAAAACTAGAACAATATAAGATATTTAACGAAGCAGCATCTACCCTTTCTTTTTCAAAAGCAGCAAAGAATTTATTCATTTCACAATCCGCTGTTTCTCAAACAATCCATGCTTTAGAAAAAGAACTCAATACCCAACTCTTCATTCGTTTAAACAAAGGCGTTACTCTTACTAAAGAAGGTATGCTCCTTCATAAAAACATTACTGAAGCTCTTGCTTTAATTACCAGCGTTGAAAATGAACTTTCTCATTATAACGAATTACTTTCAGGACAGTTAAATATTGGTGCTGGTGATTCAATTTGTGAAAATTACTTAATTGATTTATTAAAACAATTTCATCATCTTTATCCAACAATCAAAATCAATGTTGTCAATGGAACTTCTATTGAAACAGTTGAACATTTAAAAAATGGAACGATTGATCTTGCCTTTATCAATCTTCCTTTTGATGATGAAAGTCTAGCGATGAAAGAATGTTTAACAATTCATGATATCTTTATTTCTAAAGAAAAAGATGATCATCTTTACAGCTATCAAGAAATTGCGAAAAAGAATCTTATTCTTTTAGAAAAATCAAGTAATTCAAGAAATTATATTGATAAATACTTTGCTAAACATGGAATTTTATTAAATCCTGAAATGGAATTAGGAGCCCATCACTTGCTCTTAGAATTTACTCATGCCAATTTAGGAAATGCGTGTGTTGTTAAAGAATTCTCCCATGATTTCTTAGACAAAAATAAAGTTTATGAAATACAATTAAAAAAGCCCCTTCCTTCTAGAAGCATTGGCTATACTTATCTTAAAAGAAGAAGCTTATCACAAGCAACTTTAAAGTTTATCGAATTAATTGATCAATTTGATAAATCAATTTAGATTCTAATTTAGATAAAGAAAGACTCGCTTTGACAAGTAAAGGAATATCGAAAGATATTTCTTTTTCTTTATATTTTAATAACACATGAACAATTTCACCTAATGGATGTTCCTTCAAAGTTAAATGAATAAAGACTGGCCCTCCATTATTAACAAAATAATCACTTAATAAAAAATCACATTCATTTAAAATCGTAAAACCATTAACCTTTTTCATTACTTCTTCAAACAAATTAGGATTTTCTACAAGATAATCCTTTAATTTTTCTTCAATCATTTTCTTTGTTTGTTTAACAAATTCATCGGCTTCACTTTGATGTTTTGCTTTAACCCCTAGTCTTACCCTTACATACTCTTCAGAAGCATACAAAGCAATAGAAATATCTTTTTGACTTTGAACAATATCATCAATCAAAGTAGCCGCTGCTGATTCACCAATGCCTTGTGTTACTAAATCGTACGTATAAATTTTCGCTTGGCGATATTTTTCTAAATAAGGTTTTAGTTGATGATCAACTACATAAGTCATCTCTTTAGGTGGTCCAGGAAGATTAACAATCATTTTTTTATCTTTAGACATCACACAACCATTGGCTGTTCCAATAGGATTATCTAACACATAACAATTTTTAGGAAAGTAAGCTTGTTTAAAGTTATTATCACTAACTTTATCAAGTTGTGTTACAAAGCAACATTTATCATTGACTTTCTTTGCTTCATCTTCATCAAAAATCATTTCTAATCCTAAATATTTTGCTGATAATTCTTTCGTAAGATCATCTTCAGTAGGTCCTAATCCTCCTGTGGTAATAACACAATCGCACCCTCTATTAAAAGCGATATCTAAACAATCTAAAAATCTTTGGGGATTATCTCCCACCACTGTTTGAAAGAAAACATTAAAACCTAATTCTTTACACATTTTTTGTAAATAGGTTGCATTGGTATTGACAATTTCTCCAAGTAACAATTCTGTTCCAACATTAATAATTTCTACGTTCATACACGTCCTCCTTACAAAAAAAGAAGTATAAAGATACTTCTAAATTAATGAAAATCCTAAAAAGCTAACCACCATCATAATTACACCAGCAAGTAAAACTCCTAGCATAACGGCAATCGTTGTTGATTTAAAATCCATATCTAAAATACTAGCTGCAAGTGTTCCTGTCCATGCACCTGTCCCTGGAAGTGGAATTCCTACAAATAATAATAAAGCAACAAAAGTACTTCTTCCTACTTTTTCTTGAAGTTTCTTTCCACCTCTTTCACCTTTGTCTAAACACCAAGTGAAAAATTTACCAATAACTGGTTTATCACAACCCCATACTAAAACCTTTCTAGCAAATAAGTAAATAAAAGGTACAGGTATCATATTAGCAAGAATACAAACAATATAAGATGGAATAATTGGTAATCCTAATCCTTGAGAAACAGGAATTGCTCCTCTAAGTTCAATTAAAGGTACCATTGATATTAATGCAATATATAAATAATTCATCTAAAATCTCCTTTTTAACATTCTCATTATAACAAACCAAACGGATTTGACAACATCCTTTTATTTTCTACGATATGCAACTTGGTTAAAAGTATACTTGTCTACACGATAATAAGTATACCCATATTCAATACATTTACCATTATGTAAGCATGTAATCGATAAAACTCTAAGCAAAGGTGTCACCGGATCAACTTGTAAATATTTTCCTAGTTCTTCACCCGCTAAAACCGCATCAATTTGTTGATCGGAAAAAGCAATATGTAAATTGAGATCATTTTCAAAATGATTAAATAAAGATGTACTGGATACTTCTAAAGGAATATCTCCTGTTAAATCATAATTACAGTAATCATCTTCAAAACATAAAGGCTCTCCGTTTACAAGTCTTACACGTTTAACGTGCCATACTTTATTATCTTCTAAAGCCATTTCTTTTTTCATTAAATCTGTAGCTTCTTCAAGTTCATTTAAAACAACATGACTTGTACAATCTTCTTTTTTCTTAGCACAGTCTTCTGTAACACTGTTTAATCCATCAAAACTTTTAAATCTGGATTTTTTACAAACAAATGAGCCAACTTTAGGAACAGAATAGATTATGTTTTCATTGATTAACTCTGTTAAAGCTTGGCGCACTGTCATTCGGGTAACACCAAAAAGTTCACACAATGCATGTTCACTTTCAATTTGTTCATTTTCATTATATTTTTCATCTTCAATATTTTGAATAATATATTCTTTAATTTTGACATATTGTGGTTTTCTTTTCACCATAACATCATCCCCTCGGCTTGTACTATACCATATATAAACATGTTTTGAAAAGAAAAAGAAGCAAATTTCTTTGCTTCTAAATTTCGCTACCTTCAAATTGTGATTGATAAAGTGAGGCATAGAATCCACCTTTTTCTAACAATTCATCATGATTACCAATTTCTACAATGTCGCCATCTTTCATGACAATGATTGTATTAGCATCACGAATCGTTGATAGACGGTGTGCAATAACAAAGCTTGTACGTCCTTCCATTAATTTTTCCATACCTTTTTGAATAAGCACTTCTGTACGTGTATCAACTGAAGAAGTTGCTTCATCTAAGATAAGAATTTTAGGATCTTTTAGAAACGCTCTAGCAATCGTTAATAATTGTTTTTGTCCTTGTGAAATATTTGATGTTTCTTCATCAAGAACCGTATCATAACCATCTTCTAAGGTATTGACAAAATGATCTACATACGCCATTTCACAGGCATTTTTTACTTCTTCATCACTGGCATCTAATTTACCATATATCAAGTTTTCCCTAATTGTTCCATTAAAAAGCCATGTATCTTGTAAAACCATTCCAAACAAACTTCTTAAATCATGTCTTGAAAAATCTTTAATATCATGACCATCAATCATAATTGAACCTTTATTTAATTCATAAAAGCGCATCAACAATTTAACAATCGTTGTTTTTCCTGCTCCTGTTGGACCAACAATAGCGACTGTTTGTCCAGCATGAACATGCATATTGAAATCATGAATAATTGTTTTTTCTGGAAGATAACCGAAGTTTACTTGATTGAAAGTAACTGAACCATGTAATTTTTCAACTTCATCTGTTTCAATTTTAACTGTTTCAGGTTCTAATTCTTCTTCCTCTAAAAATTCAAAAACACGTTCCGCAGCGGCAGCTGTACTTTGTAACATATTCATTGTTTGAGCAAGTTGGGCAATTGGTTGATTGAATTGGCGTACATATTGGATAAAGGCTTGAATATCACCAATCGTAATCGTATTACCCCCTGCTAAAAAACCACCTAATAAACAAACACTTACATATCCTAAGTTTCCTACAAAGTTACTTAATGGTTGCATTAAACCTGATAAAAATTGAGATTTCCATGCTGAATCATAAAGCGCATCATTATATTCATTAAAAGTTTTAACAGAATCTTCTTCCCCATTAAATGCTTTGACAACATCATGAGCACCATACATTTCTTCAATATGACCATTAACATCTCCTAAGCTTTTTTGTTGTCTGCTAAAATACTTTTGAGAATGTTTCATAACAAACATAATAAGTAACATGGAAAGTGGTAAAACAAGTACCGCAATCAATGTCATCTTTACAGAGATGGTAAGCATCATAATAAAGATTCCTACAACTGTAACAGAAGATGTAATCACTTGCGATAAACTTTGATTGAGTGATTGTGCAATTGTATCAATATCATTGGTTACTCTACTTAAAGTGTCTCCACTAGAATGTCTATCAAAATAACTTAAAGGCATTCTTGACATCTTCTTAGATAAAGAGCTTCTTAAATCATAAGCAACTTTTTGTGAAATCGAAGATGTAACAAATCCTTGAATAAAACTAAAGAGTGCACTGACAAGATAGAAACCAACAAGAATCAAACAGATCATACCAATATAATCAAAATCAATTCCACCGGTATTTGTTACCTTGGCCATAATTCCTTCAGATAATTTATCTGTTGCTTTTGCTAGGATCTTTGGTCCTACAATCGTAAATACTGTTGAACCAGCTGCAAAAATAATAACAACCGCTAATTTAAAATAATAAGGTTTTAAATAAACAAATAATTTCTTTAATGTTCCTTTAAAATTCTTGGCTTTTTCACCATTACCTCTCATTCCACGACCCATTGGTCCACGAGGCCCTTGTCTTCTTCTTTCATTACTCATGACTTAGTTCCTCCTTAGATAATTGAGAATAGGCAATTTCTTGATAAACCTGACATGATTTCATTAGTTCACCATGTGTTCCTTTACCAACAATTCTTCCTTCATCAAGGACAATGATTTGGTCTGCATCCATAATAGAAGCAATACGTTGTCCTACTAATAAAACTGTACTTTTTGTCTTTTTAACAAGTTGATTTAATTCTTGACGAAGTTTAGCATCTGTTTTGAAATCAAGTGCTGAAAAACTATCATCAAAAATATAAATATCTGGATTTTTTGCAATAGCACGAGCAATCGCAAGTCTTTGTTTTTGACCACCAGAAACGTTTGTTCCACCTTGTGAAATTTCCATATCAAAACGTTCTTCTTTTTGATCAATAAATTCTTTTGCTTGAGCAACTCGAATCACTTCTTCTAATTCTTCATCTGTTGCCTCTGGTGCACCATATTTTAAATTAGAACGAATTGTTCCAGAAAATAAGTTTCCTTTTTGAGGAACAAGTCCAATACGATCACGTAATTCATGTTGTGTCATCTCACGAACATCAACCCCTGCAACCTTAATACTTCCTTCACTGACTTCATAAAAACGAGGTACTAAATTAATAAGTGTTGATTTTCCTGAACCAGTAGAGCCAATAAAGGCTGTTGTTTGTCCAGGTTTAGCAACAAAATCAATATCTTTTAAAACCGGTTCACTTGCCCCTGGATAAGCAAATGAAACATGATTAAATTCAACAAGTCCTTTTTTACTTTCATCTAAAGCAACTGGATTTGTTGGATCTTGAATCGTTGGCTTAGTTTCAATGATTTCATAAACACGATTAGCAGCAACACTAGCTCGAGGTAACATAATAGCAATCATTGCAATCATTAAAAAGGCCATAATAATTTGCATTGCATATTGCATAAAGGCCATCATTTGTCCAATTGCTAAATTACCTAAATCGATTTGTTTAGAACCATAATAGACAATTACTAAAGTAACGACATTAAAGATAAACATCATAATTGGCATAATAGAAGCCATTGATCTATTAACAAATAAGTTTAAATTTGTAACATCTTTGTTGGCTTTATCAAAACGATCTTCACTATGTTTTTCATTACCAAAAGCACGAATAACAAGCATTCCTGATAAATTTTCACGCATTGTGAGATTTAAACAGTCAATTAAATTTTGAATAATTTTGAATTTTGGCATAACAACTGCAAACGCAACCGCCATCACACCAAAAATAACAAGAATAACAACTGCAATGATCCATGTCATTGATGGTGATTCTTTTAAAACTTTAATTAAAGCCCCAATACCAATAATTGGTGCAAAACATACAATACGTAAAAGCATCATTGTCACCATTTGTACTTGAGTAATATCATTTGTTGTACGTGTAATAAGTGACGCTGTTGAAAAATGATTAAATTCTTCGTTAGAAAAGCTTTCTACTTTTTCAAAAACATCTTTTCTTAAAGCACGTGCTACACCAGCACCAACTTTTGTCGCAAAGAAAGCAACTGAAATTGCAGCCACTGTTCCAAGTAAAGCAATTCCTAACATCTTTAAACCTGTTTTAAAAATATAATCGGTTTGTACTTTGTCAATGTCAGCACCTAATTTTTTATATTCAGCTTTAACACCATTACCGGCTGCAATTTTTAAAGTACTTTCACCCATTGTATCTATTCTTGTATCCATGTCTTCAAACATCTTTGATTTTTGACTTTCATCCATAAAAGAAATCGCATCATAAACACTCATATTTGGAGGTAATTGTCCAAATTTTTCTTGATACTCTTTACTAGAAGTATCCATACTATCAAGCGAAGTAATAATTAACATCGGTTTCATTAAAATATCTTCTAATTCACTTTCTTCATCACTTGATAAATCTTTCAATTGATAAACTGTTTTTCCTTTAGCCTTAGGAAATGTATCAATGATATCTTGATTGACTTTACTAACTTTTTTATAATCTTTTTTTACTGTTTTTTGATCCTTTTGATCAACAAACAATAATAAATGTTGATAAGTTTCTTCCGTTAAAACATCTGAAACAGGTGAAGCAAATCCCCCTGCTTGAATTCCCACTGAAACAATATCACTCATATAATCTGGTAAAGTTAATTCTGTTTGTGCTTGTACAAACAATAAACAAATACAAGCAAGAATTAAATACCAGAATTTCTTTAAATATCCTTTAATCTTGAACATCTAACTCCTCCTTCATTAAACGAATATTCTTTTCAAAGATTTGACAATACGTTTTCATTCTATCTAAATCTTCTTTATTTATTCCATCAAACAAACGTGTTGTAAACATTTTAATACCATCTTTACAACTTTCAATTTCTTTATTTCCTTTTTCTGTAATATGCAAAGTAATATTTCTTTTATCTTGCTTACTTACAATTTTTTCAATAAAACCCGCCTTTTCTAAACGTTGTAATCTTACTGATAATGTAGCTGGTGTAATTTTTAAACGTTCTGCAAGAATTTTTTGATTAGGATGACCAAAATGATCAATCAGACCTAACAAATAACATTGATCAGCTGATAAGCTTTGTATATTACTTTTTTTACTTGTGAACTCATGAATATTTTTATGGAGAGATTTAAATTGTAGAAAGATCTCTTTAATATCCTCAAATTCCAATGGATCCATAAGATGCCTCCTTTTATTAGTTAGTATACTAAATATTATAATTAGTGCACTAACTAATGTCAATATAATTAGTACACTAATTAATTTTCTATAAAAAAAGAAGGAGCTTAGCTCCTTACTTGACCATTTCCATAAATCATATATTTTGTAGAAGTAATTTCCTGTAAACCAAGTGGGCCTCTAGCATGAAGTTTTTGTGTAGAAATACCAACTTCTGCCCCAAAACCAAACTGTCCCCCATCACTAAAACGTGTAGAAGCATTATGATAAACACAAGCTGAATCTAAAGACTCCATGAAATATTTTGCTGTTTCTTTATTTTCGGTAATAATCGATTCTGAATGTTTTGTTGAATAGTTATAAATATGTTCAATCGCTTCTTCAATATCATCTACAACTTTTATATTACAAATATAATCATCATATTCTGTAGCATAATTTTTTTCAGTAGCTTCTAGACAATCTATGATTTTTCTTGTTTTTTCATCACCATAGATTTGTACATTTTTAAATATTTCTTGAAGTTTTGGTAAGAATTCTGGTGCTACTTTTTGATGAACAAGAATCGTTTCAATTGCATTACATACAGATGGTCTTTGGATCTTTGCATTTTTTGCAATTTCTAAAGCCATATCAAGACTAGCTTCTTGATCAACATAAAGATGACAAATTCCTGCTCCTGTTTCAATTACTGGAACAGTTGCATTTTTAACAACATATTGAATAAGCCCTGCACTTCCACGAGGAATAATGACATCTACATAATCATGGGCTTGAATTAAATCTAAAGTTTCTTCACGTTTTTTTGTTTCAATAAGAGTAACCGTATGTGCTGGTAAAACATCTTGAATAGCCTCATTTATAATTTGAACTAAGATGCGATTTGAATGAATGGCTTCTTTACCACCTTTTAAAACACAAACATTGTTTGTTTTAATACATAAACTGGCAATATCTACTGTTACATTAGGTCTTGATTCATAAATTACCCCAATCACTCCTAAAGGAATTTTGATTTGTTGAATCACTAAACCATTGGGTCTTTTAATTTCTCTTACAAGAGTTCCAATAGGGTCTTGTAAATCAATTACTTTTAAAATATCTTTTGCCATTGCTTCAATACGTTCTTTATTTAATAATAAACGATCAACCATTGATTCTTTAATACCATTATTTTTAGCTTCTGCAATATCTTTTTGATTTTCTTGAATAATCAATTCACTTTTTTGAATTAATGCCTCAGAAATATTTTTTAAAGCTTTATTTTTTACTTCTGGTTTAACATTTTGCATAAAACGACATGCTTTTTTAGCTTCTTTAAGTTGTTCCCTAATCATAATTTCACCCCTTATTAATGACTAGATTATCCGCATGAATCACTTCATCATAATCTTTATAATGTAAAATACTTTCTATTTCATTACTATGATGATCTTTAATCAATTTTAACTCATCACTTGAATAATTCGTAATACCTCTTGCTATTAAGTGTCCTTTAAAAGAAAGAACATCAATGACACTACCTTGCATAAATGAACCTTCAACTTCTTTGATTCCTTTAGGTAGTAAATTTGTATGTGTTTTTAAAGCCTCACATGCACCATCATCAACAATGACTTTTCCCTTAGGAGAACTACGATACATGATCCAATGATCTCTAGCACTTAAAGTACGACCCGCTTTTCCACTAAAATATGTGCCAATTTGTTTTCCTTCTAATAAATCAATAAGAGCTGTTTCATTGTTGCCATTAACGATGGCCATATCTCCTCCATAATCATTAACGATTTTTGCAGCACGTAATTTTGTCACCATCCCACCTGTACCAAATTGACTACTTGAATCTTTCGCAAAGTTCATAATTTTATCATCTACAAGTTCAATATCACTTAATAATTTTGCATTGGAATTGGTATGAGGATTATCATTATAAAGTCCATCAATATCTGAAACTAAAACAAGTAATTGTGCATCCACAATAGGTAATAGTAAGGCAGATAATGTATCATTATCTCCTACTTTGATTTCATCTACCGCTAATGTATCATTTTCATTAATAATAGGAATCACATCATAATCTAAAATAGAAGATAAAGCATAGCTTAAATTCATCAAACGTTTACGATGATCAAAATCATCATGATTTAATAAAATCTGTGCACATTTTAAATGGAACAATGAAAATAAATCTTCATAAATTTGCATCAAATGTGCTTGTCCAATAGCCGCAAGTGCTTGTTTTTTAGAAATTTCTTTAGGTTTTTCACTTAAATTTAAAACACCCATTCCTGAAGAAATCGCTCCTGATGAAACAAGTGTTACTTTTAACCCTTTACGTTTTAAAATAGCTATTTGTTGGATGAGTTTTAAAATTCTTTCTTTATCTAGTTGTCCATCTTCATTACACAAAGAAGTCGAACCAATTTTTATAATAACATGTTTAACATGTTCTAAATTTCTCATGTTTACACCTACTTTTCATTTTTTCTTATTATACAGAAAAGAAAGGCAATTGACAACAAGTGAATACATTTGAAACGCTTTTATAGCTATAATAATTTTTTATTATTATCTTTCATATATCTAGATAAATGATAAAATAGAACATATTATTAAGGGGGAAAATTAAAATGAATCTCATTATTCCAGAAAACTATGATCCTGTGTTATCTTTAAGACAAACACAAGAAGCAATTAAATACATAAGAGATACATTTCAAAAAGAATTTGGAAGAGCTTTAATGTTAGAAAGAATTTCAGCACCTCTTTTTGTGCAAAAAAGCAGTGGTTTAAATGACAACTTAAACGGTGTTGAAAAACCTGTTTCTTTTCAAATTAATTGTTTTGAAAATGATGATATCGAAGTCGTTCATTCTCTTGCTAAATGGAAAAGAATGGCACTTAAAAAATATGGTTTTGGTGTTCGTGAAGGACTTTATACAAATATGAACGCTATTAGAAAAGATGAAGAAGTTGATAACCTACATTCTTACTATGTTGATCAATGGGATTGGGAACGTGTCATCGAAAAAGAAGATCGCAATATTACAACATTAAAAAATCATGTTAAAAAGATTTTTAAAGTCATTAAACATATGGAACATGAAGTTTGGTATAAATACCCTCATGTTGTTAATCGTTTGCCAGATCGTGTCCATTTCATTACTGCACAAGAATTAGAAAATCAATATCCTGATTTAGCAGCTAAAGAAAGAGAAAATAAAATTTGTAAAGAATTCGGGTGTGTCTTTGTTATGCAAATCGGTAATGTTTTACAAAGCGGGCAAAAACATGATGGACGTGCACCAGACTATGATGATTGGAAACTAAATGGTGACTTGTTATTCTGGTACGAACCATTACAATGTGCCTTAGAAATCTCATCAATGGGTATCCGTGTGGATGAAGATTCTTTAGTAGAACAACTCAAAAAAGAAAACTGTGAAGATCGTTTAAATCTTCCATATCATCGAGCTATCATCAATAAAGAATTACCTTACACAATTGGTGGCGGTATTGGTCAATCAAGACTTTGTATGTTACTTTTAAACCGTGCTCATATCGGTGAAGTTCAAGCAAGTATTTGGCCACAAGAAATGATTGATGAATGTGAAAAGAATAATATTCATTTATTATAAAAAAATCTATCGCTTAGATAGATTTTTTTTAATGTATAAATAGATAATTGATAAATAATAAAGGGTTTCTACAAAAATAAGCAACCCTAAAACAAAGAAAGCAAATAACTATTTTAGTAATAATGTCAGCAACAAAACAGTAACAGTATAAACCAAAAGAAATATTTTTTAAATTTCTTACCATTTTCTTTAAAAAATATACTCTTTGTTTCTTCTTTTATTTCTTGTTTAAAACCATCAACAACTTGTTTATTGTATTACGTATTCTTAAATTTTTTTCGTCTTTCGTAGTTTTTCTTCAAAAAAAGAATTATAGTTTCAAACTATAATTCTAATGAATAACTCTTTTAATTTCATAGATTCCTTGAATACGTTCTAGATTAGCAATTGCACGATTTAAATGTTCAGCATCATCAACACCAATCTTTAATTTAATTAAAGCTCTACCATCATCTGATGCATCCGCATGAATATTTAAAATATTGATTTTCATTTGTCCTAAAACCGTAATAATATCATTTAATAAATTTGTACGATCTAAGCCATCAATTTGTAAATCAGCATCAAATTTCAAATTAGAAAGTGATGCAAAATCCCAATAAACATCAATTAAACGGCTTTGAATTTCTTTTTGTTTAATATTTGGACAATCCACACGATGAACTTTGATTCCTTGTCCTTGAGAAACATAACCAGTAATTTGATCTCCAGGAATTGGATTACAACATTTAGAAAGTTGAATCTTTAATCCTGAAACACCTTTAACAACAACTCCATTATTAGATGTCGTTTTTTCTAATTTTTCTCTTTGTTCATTATTTCTTTGTAAGATTTTAGATAAGTTATCAAAGAAACCTGTTTTCTTTGGATTTACTTTTTCTAAAAGTGTTGCTACTGAAAGATTTTTCTTTCCAATAAAATAGAAAATATCATCTAAACTTCTTGCTCCAAAAGCACCTAAATATGTTTTATAAGTTTCTGGATCCAAGAATTTCTTTTCATCAAGTCCACGTTTTTTGATTTCATCTTTTAAGATTTTCTTACCATCTTCAATCGTATCTTTCTTAGTTTCAGCTTCTTTTTTAGCGAGGAAAGTACGAATTTTATTACGAGCTCCTGCGGTTCTTACAAATTTCAACCAATCTTCACTTGGTCCAACGGATTGTTTGTTGGTTTTGATTTCACAAACATCTCCTGTATTTAATTTTGTATCAATAGGCACCATGACATTATTGACAATCGCACCAACTGTATGATGTCCTACTTCTGTATGAATACGATAAGCAAAATCAACTGGTGTTGAACCGTTAGGAAGTTCAACAATTTTTCCTTGTGGCGTTAAAACATAAACATTGGCTTCAAAAATATCACGAGAAATGGAGTCATAATATTCTTTGGCATCGCCATCTTTGATATCATCTGACAAAGAAATAAATTCTCGTAACCATTGAAGTTTTTCTCCAATTTCTTTTTGTTCTGCTTTGGCAGAATAACCTTTGCCTTCTTTATAACGCCAATGAGCAGCAACCCCAAGTTCAGCAAGCTCATCCATTTCTTCAGTACGAATTTGGATTTCAAAAGTATTACCATCTTCGCCAATAACAGAAGTATGAAGCGATTGATACATATTTGGTTTAGGCATAGCAATGTAATCTTTAAAACGTCCTGGAATTGGACGATAATGATCATGAATCAATCCTAAAACACTATAACAATCAAGTTTATTTTGTAAAATAATACGGAGTGCATAAAGATCATAAAGTTCATCAAAACGTTTATGTTTTTTAAACATCTTCTTATAAATACTATAGATAGATTTCGCACGACCTAAAATACGATATTGATAATGATTTTCCTTTAATAAGTTTTCAACTTCTTCCATCATCTTCGCCACAGATTCTTTTCGCTCATCTTGTTTTGTTTGAAGAAGTCGCGCAATATCATGATAAGCAATTGGATCTAAATAAGATAAAGAAAGATCTTCCAATTCTGTTTTAATATCGCTCAACCCTAAACGATGAGCAATCGGTGTATAGACTTCTAAAGTTTCTCGAGAAATACGTTTTTGTTTTTCTGGGGGCATGAATTGTAATGTACGCATATTGTGTAAACGATCGGCAAATTTGATCAAGATAACACGTATATCTTTAGCCATCGCAATATAGATTTTACGATGATTTTCAGCATATACATCTGCTTCATCTTTAAATGGCATTTTAGAAATCTTCGTAACACCTTCAACAAGGGTCGTTACTTCTTCTCCAAATTCTTTCACCATTTCTTCACGTGATACATCACAATCTTCCATGACATCGTGTAAAAGACCCGCTGTAATGGTAAGTGGTCCTGTTTGTAATGTTGATAAAATATAAGCAACCCAAATCAAATGAATTGTATAAGGTTCTCCACTTTTACGTTTTTGTCCTTCGTGTTTAACCATGATATAATCATAAGCTTTTTTAATAAGCTTCATATCATCTTCATTGGTAATATAGCGTCTACATGATTCATAGACATCTTCTATAGTGACTTTATCTCCAGCTTTTTTAAACTCTTTCATATTATGACCCCCTCATATGATAAAAGAGAGTTTCCTCTCTTTTATTTAATAAGTTAATACTGAATAGACATTATAGTCTTTTAATTTTTCTCTACCTTTTAGAGCTTCAAGTTCAATTAAAAAGGCAATTCCTACAACTTTACCACCAAGTTGTTCAACAAGTTGAATAGTTGCTTCAACTGTTCCACCTGTAGCAAGTAAATCATCAATAATAACAACATTTTCACCAGGTTTGATACTATCAGCATGAATATGAACTTCATTTTTTCCATATTCTAAATCATAACTTGCTGAAACTGTTTCTCTTGGTAATTTTCCTGGTTTTCTAACAGGTACAAAACCTGCATTTACTTTGTAAGCAACAGGACATCCAAATAAAAAGCCTCTTGCTTCAGGACCAGCAACAACATCTACTTGAACTCCAAGTCCATCGATCCATTTAGCGAATGTATCAATTGATTCTTTATAAGCTTCTTTATCTTTTAATAAAGGTGTTACATCTCTAAAGATAATTCCTTCTTCAGGAAAATCTTTAATATCTTCAATATATTTTTTAAAGTCCATTTTATGTACTCCTCCTATTTCTATTATAACAAACTTTTATTATCAAGGAAACTATTTCATATCCTCTATAATCATATTTATTGATTCTGTATTTAAATATTTATTAATTTTTAAAGTCCCTATTAAAGAAATTGTCTTTTTTTGTTGTAATTGCTCAATTTCTTTCGAACAATTAAAATAAAGTGCTTGTAAATTCCCTTTATTTAAAGGAATATCGAAACGTAAATGTTTCCCATCAGATAATACACGACTGGTAAAATTCGTAATATCTTTTAAAACAAATTTCATTTCTTCATTATATTGACCATACGGCTCTAACAATTCTAATTCTTTAACAGCTGGTAAAGTAAGCTCATTTAATTCAATTTGAATTCCTTCAAGAACTTTTTCATTAGAAAAAGTATGTGTTGTTAAGTAGGTATGCAATGCTTCTTTTAAAGTTAACACTTCATCTTTTGCTACTTGAAAACCGCCCGCTAAAGCATGTCCACCATATTGTACAAAATAATCTTTTAAATCATCAAAGATTTGATTTAAAGGAATACTTTCAATACTTCTGGCACTTCCTCGATACACTTCATTTTTTTCATCATATTTCATAACAAAACTTGGCTTTTGAAATTCATGAGTATACTTACCAGCAATTAAGCCTACAATTCCTTCATGAACTTCTTGATTATAGCTATATAAAAATTCATCTTTTTGACTGTTTTCTAAAATATTTTTATATTGTTCATTTGTAAGGGCTTGTCTTTTACTATTGATTTTTTTAGCGTATTGAGAAATTTGGATTGCAAATTTTTGATCAACATCCTTTAAAAAATAACGTACTAAATGATTTGGATTAACAAGTTCTGGTAGTCTTCCAAAGGAATTGATTTTAGGTGCAATATTAAAACCTAAAGTTGTTGTATTATATTTTTGATTTTCACCAATTAGAAGTTCTAATTGAAGATATTTTCCTTCATTCATAAATTGCAGACCTCGCGAAACAAGCGATTTATTTTCATCAACTAAAGGCATCATATCTGAAATCGTCGTAATAGCTGCTAAAGAAAATAAATATTTATCATGTTTTCCAAGCAAACTACTGGCAAGTTTATACGCTAAAAAACCTCCACATATTTCTTTAAATGGATAATCTGGTGACATTTTTGTATGAATGATTGCACATGCATCCGGCAATTCGTCATAATCATGATGATCAATAACAATAACATCAATACCAAGTTCATTAGCTAAATCAATAGCTTCATACGCTTTAATACCATTATCTACTGTAATTAACAAAGAATACCCTTTTTCATACATTTGTTGAACTCTTTCTTTATTTAGTCCATAACCATCTTCAAAACGATTAGGAATATGATACCCTACTTTTTTCCCTAATTCTAAAAAAGCTTGGACAAGAATGGCTGTTGACAAGATTCCATCACAATCATAATCTCCATAAATACATATTTTTTCATCATTTTCCAAAGCTTCTTGTATACGATCTAAAACTAAATCCGCATCTAAAAACAATGAAAAATCATGATAAATCAATCTTTTTGAAGTATGTCCTTGAACATCTTGTTCATTATATTCTCTTTGTGCAAAAATCTTTGCAAGTAAAGAATGTATTGAATACTTTTGCATATATTCATTATAGTTATGTATTTCTTTTATATCCCAGTTCATAAAATCTCCTTAAATAAAAAATAGTTGTTACCAACTATTTTGAAATGAATTCTTGAAATGCTGCTAAATCAAGTGTACTTGCTTCTTTAACTGCTTGTATACTTAAATAATCAAAAATTTCCGAAAATTGTAAATTCATTACATCATCAATAATATCACACATTGGTAGACTCTTTTGAGATTTCCATTTAATATTGAATAAATAATTTCTTATTTCTTTTTCGGATATATTATCTATTTTTTGCTTACGAAACTCATGAGCTTTTAATTTGATTAGAAAATCTAAATCATATTTACCAAATTTATAATCCAGTTTTTCATTCACGATAAACCAACTCCCACTTCGTCTATTATAGATGAAAATTCGACATAAAGGAAGTCTTTTATGAAAAGAAAACTTATCAATTCATTCATTATTCTTTCTGCTAGTTCAACTATCTCTAAAATATTTAGTATTTTAAATAGAATGTTGCTTTCCAGGCTTCTTCCTCTAGAAGCTATGTCATTATATCTTGTCATTATGCCAACACTTTCTTTGTGTTTAACACTTGGACAGGTTGGGATTCCTTCTGCTGTTTTTCGTCTTATATTACATCCAAAATATAAAAACTACAAAATCATTATTACTGCAATTATTCTATCCTTTTTTTCTGTCATTGTTATTTGTGGAACCCTCTTTATTTTAAGTCCTTTCATTGCTCATTCTTTATTAAAAAACGATTATACTCTTTATCCCATTTTATCCTTTTTAATTTTTATTCCATTGATTGCTATCAGTGGTATTATTAAAAACTATTATTTAGCCAAAGGGCATGTCTATGTCATTGCTAAAAGCCAAATTGTCGAAGAAACTTCACGTTTATTATTTACCTATTTATTTTTAAAAATTCCTTTAAGTTCATCCTTACCTTTTTTAGTAACAATCGCTTATTTATCAATGAGTTTTGGTGAATTGATGTCAATTATCTATCTACTTCTTTTAAGTCGTAAAAGATATTCTTTTACTCCTTTAAAAAACATAAATAAGCAAAACTTGATTATGAAAGATCTTTTAAACATTTCTTTGCCTTTAACAGGTTCACGACTTTACCATTGTTTTATGAATTTTTTAGAGCCCATTCTTTTAATTCATGTTTTAACTCGACTTGGTTTAACTCAAAACTTTATCCAAGACCAATATGCCATCCTTTCTGGCTATGTCGTCTCGATGCTTGTCACGCCTACTTTTTTTTGTACGATCATCTATCGCCTCTATTTGCCTATTGCTACAGATGATCTTTATTATCATAAAAGTAATACTTTTTTACATCTTCTTTATGCTTTACTTATTTGTTTTCTTATTGGTCTTCCTTTTACTTTAATTTTCTATTTTTTTCCAAAACGATCCCTTATGATTCTTTACAATACAACAAGTGGCTATCAACAATTAAAATACATGTCTTTTCCTTTTTTACTATTTTATTTACAAACACCCCTTTCTACAATTTTACAAGCTAAAAATAAAAATAAAGTGATGTTTATCATCTCTATGATTGAATGTACTTTAGAAATTATCTTAACTTATACTTTATCTCATTATCTTTATGTTAACGCTATTTTGATTAGTTTATTTACAGGATTGATTACAACCTTAACTTTAAGTGCAATTTATTGTTTTAAAATAATAAAAGACACTTCTTTATCTTGAAGTGTCTAATTTTTTTAACCAATTTGAAAATACTTCTAAACCTTCTTTGACAATTTGTGAATCATTTGCAAGTCCAAAACGTAGATGATTTTCCACATCAAAGCAACATCCCGGTACAAAGAAGACCCCTGTTTCTTCTTGTAACTTTTCACAGAAAGTATTTGAATCTATTTTGTAATCATATTTTAGGAAACAAACTGTTCCATATTTTGGAATAACACAAGAAAGATGAGGATGAGCTTTTAACCATTCTTTCAAGTAACACTTATTTTCTTCTAAAATCTCACGATTTCTTTTTAAAATCTCTTTACTATATTTTAAAGTAAGTGCCCCTAAATAATCATTGATTGGTCCACTACTAATAATTGAATAATCACGTCTTTCATTGATTAAACGAATAAGTTCTTTATCTTTTGTTTTGATCCAACCAATACGAAGTCCAGGAGTTGATAAAACTTTAGAAAGTCCTGAGGTTGCTATTCCTTTTTCATAAAGATCACTAATGGATTCTTCTTGATAAAGTCCTCGATAGATTTCATCAACAAGAACATAGAGATCATGTTTTTTACATATTTGAATCAGTTGATGCATTTCTTCATGATCTAAAGTTGTTCCTGTAGGATTGTTTGGTAAATTCAAACAAATCATTTTTGTATTTTTTCTAATATTTTTTTCTAATTCTTCAAAATCAATTTTCCATTCATTTTCTTCTTTTAAATGAATAAAATCAACTTCTACCCCTAAAGATTCAGGAAAACTATAAAGTTGTTGATACGTTGGTAAAAATGATAAAATATGATCATTTGTTGAAAGTAATGTCATTAAAACAAGTTCATTGGCATTGACACCACCATGGCAAATAGCAATTTCTTCATCATCACCACTTTGATATAAACTTAAAATACCTTTTTTTAATTCATGAGAACCTTCAATAGCACCATAATCTAAAGAAAGATTCATTAAATCTTCTAATGAATCTTTTTTATCATACGCTAATAATTCCTTTAAAGTTAAAGATTTAGCAACTGTATCTGCCAAGTTATAGCGACAGTTATTTTCATGCAAAGTCATATAAGACTCTACTTCAAAACGTTGTAGTTTCACTAGTGCATAACCTTCTTTAAGAAATCTTGAGCACGTTCAGTTTTAGGATTTTCATAGAAAGCTTTTGCATCATTTTCTTCAACGATTTTACCATTTTCTAAGAAAATAACACGATCAGCAACTGTTTTAGCAAAGCCCATTTCATGAGTAACAACAATCATTGTCATTCCTTCTTTAGCAAGTTGTTGCATAACTTCTAATACTTCAATAACCATTTCTGGATCTAAGGCACTTGTTGGTTCATCAAAAAGCATGATTTCAGGGCTTGTACATAAGCTTCTCGCAATCGCTACCCTTTGTTTTTGTCCACCTGAAAGTTTATTTGGATATTCGTCTTTTTTATCTAATAAGCCAACTCTTGTAAGATAGTTACAAGCTATTTCATTGGCTTTTTCTTCCTCCATGTGACGTACTTTTGTAAGTGAAAGTGTTAAGTTTTCTAAGACTGTCATATGTGGAAATAAATTGAAATGTTGGAAAACAAATCCCATTTTATTTCTTAATTCTTGATAATTAGATTTCTTTGGATCTAAAACTTCCCCATTAAGGTATACATATCCTGTTTCTGGTACTTCTAAACCATGAATACATCTTAAAACTGTACTCTTACCTGAACCAGAAGGTCCAATTAAACACACAATTTCTCCTTTTTTTACTTCAAGAGAAACATCATCAACTGCTTTTACTTTTTTAAATTGTTTTGATATATGTTCAACTTTAATCACTTTCAGCTAACCTCTTTTCTACATATCTACCTAAATAAGAAATACTAATTGTCATAATTAAATAATAAACTGCAACAATACAATAAGGTGACATAACATCATAATATTGTGCCCCCACTACTTGAGCTGATTTTAATAATTCAACGGCACCAATACAACTGATCAATGAAGAATCTTTAATCAATGTAATAAATTCACTGATCATTGGTGGAATAATTCTTTTGAAGGCTTGTGGTAAAATAACAAGTCTCATTGTTTGTTTATAAGAAAGCCCTAAAGTTTCACAAGCTTCCCATTGTCCTTTATCAACCCCGTTGATTCCACTACGAATAAGTTCTGTCGAATAAGCCCCACTGTTAATAGACATAGCAACAGCACCAATTAAAAAGACATTAATTCTTAAAACATTTCCTGTAAACGCTGTATAAATAGATGGAATAACTGAGAATAAAATCAAGATTTGAAGTAACATTGGTGTTCCACGAATGACTTCAACATACACATTTCCAATAATTCTAAAAATTTTATATTTAGATCTTTTTGCTGAAGATCCTAAAATCCCAAAAACAATACCAAATAAAAGGGATACAGCAGCGAGTAAAAGTGATACTACTGCACCCTTAGCAAAGTAAAGTAAGTTTTCAGGAGTAAACACTTTTGAAAAAGCTACAAACATTTCTATACCCCTTTTCTATAATTTTTTATTTTTCTAATGGTGATAAATCATATTTTTTACATAATTTATCGTAATCTTTTGAAGCTACGAATTTTTTAATACATTTATTCATTAATTTGATCATTTTTGTATTACCTTTTTTAGCGATAACATAGTTTTTTTCATCCATTAATGAACCATTTAATTGTGTAAAGTTTCCACTAGATACATATTGTTTAGCAACACCTAAGTCAACGATTGCTGCATCATATTGATTGCTTGATAAACCATTGAAAATATCTTGTACGTTTTTCATTGAAACAACATCAGCATTTTCAACTTCTTTGGCAGCTTGTTCACCAGTAGCTCCAGTTTGAGCAGCTAATTTTTTACCAACTAATTGATCATTTGAAGTAATTGAAGAACCATTTGGTACAACAGCAACTTGTTGAGTCCCTAAATATGGATCAGACCATTCAACAACTCTATCTTCACTATAAGTAAAACCAGAAATACCTAAATCAATTTGATCCCCTTGAATTTGAGTAACAATGTTATCAAAATCCATTTGTTTGAATTCTAAAGAATAAGTTTTACCTTCCATATCAGATAAATAACCTTCAAATAATTTGGCCATATCTACGTCAAAACCAACGATTTCACCTTTTTTATTTAATGATTCATAAGGTGCATAATCAGGTGATGTCCCAATTGTAATTGTCACATCGGCATCATTTTTACTGCTTGATGAACATCCAGCAATAGCACAAGTCATCACAAGTGCTAACATTAATTTTAATACTTTTTTCATATTCTTTTCCCCTTTTCTACCCAATAAAAAACGTCTCCTAGCGATTGCTAAGAGACGAAAGATTCCGCGGTACCACTCTTGTTGATATGATAAACATATCCACCTCACCGTTAAAGCTGGTTAGCTGGTTATCCTATGTATTCAGATAACCCTCTCCAAAGTGCGCTTCATTTTATTTTCAATACCTAATTTCCACCAACATAGGCTCTCTAACATATCCAATAAAACTACTCTCTTTTTCATTGAGCTTATTTATATACCTGTATTATAGATAATATTTAAGCTTTGTCAACATTCCTCGATTATTTTTTTGACAAAACTTTATCATTGAAAGAACGTACTGCCTTCATCGCTTTTTCTAAGGGAGCATTCATTTCTTGTAATTGTTCTAAAACATCATCGAGTTGTTGATTTGCTTCTTGAATACTGTCTCTTGTATCTTGAATTGTTTGTTTGGTTTTCTTTTTGGCATCACCACTATGAAGTAAAAAGAAAATACCTAAAGACATACATACAAAAATACCAATAATGATTAAAAAATCTTTAATTAGTTCCATAATCTCACCCATCTTTAGTATAGCCTATTTTGTTTAATCAATCCAGCCAAAATAACGACAAGCATATTCAATACCGTCATCATCATTTCTTTTGGTTATAAAATTTGCGACTGCTTTGACTTCATCGATTGCGTTACCCATAGCAATACCTAAAGGAGCTTGGTCAATCATAGAAATATCATTTAAGCCATCCCCAAAGACCACAATATCCTTTTCATTTCCCTTTAATAAATGAACCATTTCTAAAATACCTTTATATTTATCTGCTGGTTCGATGATGATTTGCCCTTTAAAATAACGCATATATTCCAAAGTTCCTAAATCCAATAATTTTTCTTCTTGTTCACCACATTCAATAAATACTTTATAAATTTCCTTTACTTGATGAAAGTCTATACTTTCATCAACAACTAATTTTACCGGAAGTTTTTGATCTTTTTGATCACTTTGATTCGTATACAAAACAGCTTCATTTCCTAAAGCAACTGCAAATGGTAAATGATGTTCAATACATTGATCAATGACACGATTGGCTTGAACAAAATCTATCGGTTTAATATATTGAAGTTCATTATGTAAAGTAATACCATTTCCCCCATCTGTTACTAAACAATCAATATGGGCTTCTTTAGCAGCATCCATCGCCATATATTGTGCTCTTCCTGTCGCAATAGCAACAAAATGCCCATTTTCTTTTAACTTATCTAACGTACGATATGTGCTTTCTAAAATCTTTCCTCCCGGATTATCATCTAAAAGTGTTCCATCAATATCAAAAAAAATATATTTTCTTTCCATGTTACTTTTCTCCTTTAAATTGCATATTATACAATCTTGCATAATTTCCATTTAATTTCATCAACTCTTCATGGTTTCCTTGTTCTTCGATGCCATTTTCCGTTAAAACACAAATATGTTTAGCATTTTTAATCGTTGATAAACGATGCGCAATAACAAAAGTTGTACGATCTTGAGATAATTTTTCTAAAGATTCTTGTACAATACTTTCACTTTCATTATCTAATGCACTTGTTGCTTCATCAAAAATAAGAATTGGTGGATTCTTTAAGAAAACACGTGCAATCGAGATACGTTGTTTTTGTCCACCTGAAAGTTTGACCCCACGTTGTCCACAATCCGTATCGTAACCTTCTTCTAATTCCATAATAAAATCATGAGCATTAGCTTTTTTAGCGGCTTCAATGACTTCTTCATCACTCGCTTCTAAATTTCCATAACGAATATTATCCATAATCGTTCCAGTAAATAAATAAACATCTTGTTGAACAATGCCAATATTTTCTCTTAAAGATTGTTGTTTTATCTCTTTGACATTAATTCCATCAATCAAGACATTTCCTTTCGTTGCTTCGTAAAAACGAGGAATCAAAGAACAAATCGTTGTTTTACCAACTCCTGATGAACCAACAAAAGCAATATACTCTCCTGGTTTTACATCCAAGTTAATATTATTTAACACATAAGGTGTTTGTTCATTATAGCGAAATGAAACATGATCAAACATGACATTCCCTTCAACATGTTGTAATACAACTGCATTTTTTGTATCTTGAATATCTGGTTCAATTTCTAATATTTCCATAAAACGTTCAAAACCAGTAACACCTTCTTGAAATTGTTCAGTAAAGTTTAAAAGTTTTTTTACAGGATCTATTAAGTTCGTGACATAAAGTAAAAAGGCAATTAAATCTGCAACATTAATACTTCCATAAGAAATAAATAAGGTTCCAAAAAAGATAACCGATACTGTAATTAAACTTGTAAAAGAAGTAAGTCCTGCATTGTATCTTCCCATATAATAATAACTATTTTTCTTAGCACTTACATAATGTCCATTTTGTTTATCAAAACGTTCTAACTCTTGATCTTCATTCGCAAAACTTTTAACAACACGAATTCCTGATAAATTGTCTTCAATGCGTTCATTGATATCACCAATTCTCTCTTTATTTCTTTTAAAAGCTTTTTTCATCTTTTTATTATAATACCAAGCAAATAAAAACATAAATGGTAAGATTGCAAATAAAATTAAAGTCAGTTTGACATTAATATAGGAAAGTAAAATAAAGGCCCCTATAAACTTAATAATTGAAATGACAATATCTTCTGGTCCATGATGATAAAGTTCAGTTAAAGAAAATAAATCATTCGTTAGACGTGACATCAATTGTCCTGTGTTTTGTTCATCATAAAAGCGAAAAGATAATTTTTGATAATGACTAAATAACTCATTACGTAAATCTCTTTCCATATAGACACCCATGACATGTCCTAGATAACCTATAAAATAATTACAAAAATATTCAACAACAATCAAACAAAGCATAAAAAGTCCTAATAAATAAATCTTAGAATAATCAATCTTTGGTTGATTTAAAATCGTCCCTGTAATATAGCGTGTTAGCATAGGATAAACGAGCGTAATGGCTGCTGAAATCATCGCGCAAAACATATCTTTAAAAAACAAAACCTTATAATTTGTATAATAAGATAAAAATTTCTTCCATCTTCCTTTCATATTAAAACACCTCCTTCATATATTTTTACAAAGAATGATTATTTTTTCTAGTTAAAAATGATTATTTTTAAAATATGAAAAAGGAGGCTTTTTCATGAACCATGTTTCTTGGACTTCTATTCTAATCGGTCTGGCACTTTTTTTATTTGGTATCGACTATCTTTCTCTTTCTTTACAAGAACTTTCACCAACCCGTTTAAAAAATCTTCTTGCTAAATGTACTTCTTCTACTTTTAAGGCTATTCTAATTGGTTGTTTTATAACTTGTATTATTCAATCAAGTTCTGCCACAACTGCTTTAACCGTCAGTTTAATTAATGCAAATCTCATGACCTTTTCACAAAGTATTGGGATTATTATGGGAGCCAATATTGGCACAACCATAACCGCTTTTATTGTAGGTTTTGATCTTTTTCAATATGCTTCTTTCTTTTTAATTATTGGTGCTTTTTGTTTATTATTTTCTAATCATCCTAAAATAAAAGGCCTTGCACAAATTCTTTTTGGGCTTGGCTGTTTATTTTATGGATTAGAACTTATGTCAATGCATCTTGAAGCTATTACTAAACTTCCTGAATTTATGAAATTAGTAACACTTTTTACAAATCATCCTATTTTAGCCATGCTTGGTGGAGCCATCACCACTGCTCTTATTCAATCATCAAGTGCGATAATTGCTATTGTCCAACAAATGTATCATTTAAAAGCCATTTCCCTTTATGTTTCTATTCCTTATATCTTAGGTTGTAATATCGGTACAACCATTACCGCTTTTCTTTCTGCCCTTAAAACCAATTCTTCTGCCAAAAAAGCTGCCTTCTTTCATTTTTTATTTAATGTAATTGGAACAACTTTTTTCATGATTTTCCTGACTCCTTTTTATCATCTTTTTTTAACATTTCACTTTTATATTCCTATTTCACCTCGTCTGCAACTCGCTTTTATTCATGGCTTCTTCAATATTGTTACTACACTCCTTATTTTTCCTTTTTATAAGCATATAATTGCATTGATTGAAAGTTGTTTCAAAAAGAATTGTTAAGGTTTTGTAAAGAAACTTAACATAATCTTTACACAAAATTAACATTCCTTTAAAATGAGATGTATAGGAGTGTGATTTTATGACATTAGCAGATATCAACTGGCCTTTAATTCTGGCAGGGCTTGGTTTATTTTTATTTGGTATCGATTATATGGGTGATGGTTTAAAAAGTTATGCCGGAGATAAATTAAAGGACATTATTGATAAATACACCTCAAGTCCTGTAAAAGGAATTTTAATTGGGGCTTTAGTTACGTGTTTAATTCAATCAAGTTCAGGAACAACAGCCCTTACAATTGGATTGATTCGTTCTGGTTTGATGAATTTAAATCAAGCAGTAGGAATTATTATGGGAGCCAATATTGGAACAGTTATTACTTCTGTTTTAGTTGGTTTAAAGATTTCTAAATATGCGGTTTATTTCATTATTATTGGTGCGTTTGTTTCAATGTTTTCTAAAAACAAAAAAACAAAATATTTATCACAAATTATTTTTGGATTTGGTTGTTTATTCTATGGACTTGATTTAATGGGAAACAATTTATCAATGATTTCTGAAGTTCCAGAATTTACACAAATTACCGAATTTTTAATGAAGAGCCCTTGGCTTGGTTTACTTGGTGGAACAATTCTTACATGTGCGATTCAATCATCAGCTGCAACGATTGCAATTGTTCAACAAATGTATGGTGCCGGTGCTATTGGTTTAAATATTGCTTTACCATTTTTATTTGGATCAAATATTGGAACAACAATTACAGCTGTTCTTGCCTCTATTGGTGGATCTATTCCCGCTAAAAGAGCAGCATTCTTCCACGTTTTATTTAACGTCATTGGTTCTGTTCTATTTATGATTGTTTTATCACCATTTACCATGTTGATTCAATATATTAATTCAGTAAGTACAATGTCTCCTGAATTACAACTTGCAGTAGCTCATGGTATCTTTAACATAGTAACAACCATCTTGTTCTTTCCATTTATTAATAAGATTGTTGTTATTAAAAAAATTATTCCAAATCATTCAAAAGAATTACAAATGGATTTATCAGAATTAGATCCTCATGTGGTTCAATTGTTCCCTTCTCATGCTTTAGCTATCGCTAAAAACAAGATTTTAGAAATGGGAACTATTACTGTTGAAGCTTGTGAAAATGTTAAAGAATATTTTATTTCTAAAAGTTCTACTGCTAAAGAAGCAGTCGAAGAATTAGAAAATGCAATCAACTTATTAGATAAAAAGATTGCTGAATATTTATTACTTATTTCACATGAACAATTAAACGATCATGATTCAAAAGAATATTTTGCTGATATGAAATCAATTAAAGATCTAGAACGTGTCGGTGATTTATGTATTAACTTAACTCAATTCTTTGAAGCTGTTTATGATGAAAAAGATGATTTTTCATCAGAAGCTAAAGATGACATTATCGCCATGATCAATATGGATATTGAAATGTTGAATCATGCAATGGTGGCTTTTGATAAACATGATTTAGATGATATTATTTATGTTGATGATCATGAAAGTAATTTAGATTATTATAATAAAAAAGCAAAACAAAGACATATTCAACGTGTTACTAATAAAACTGAAAAATCAGTTATTGTCAATTCTACATACGTTGATATCTTATCCAACTTAGAGCGTATTGGTGATCATTGCCAAAACATAGCTGAATCTTATATGTTAGAAGAAGAAAACTTCAAACCTGATTATGAAGTTGATTCTGCATTTAATCAATAGTCATGGATTTCCATGACTATTTTTGTTATGATGTAACAGTCAAAGGAGTCACATATGTATAAATTATTAGATTATGATATAACTGAATATAAACAATTAGAAAACACCTTGAATGAGTTATCTAAAGAAGGTTACAATCCTACTTCTTTAGGTAAAATCAGCCGTTTTGAAAAAAATGAGAAACACTACTACTTCCATGTAGATTTACTAATCAAAAAACCGGCAACCCCTAAAAGAAAAGCATTACATGATTTTATTAATGAATATGAAAAACAAATGTTTGATTATTATGGTAAAATAGGAAAATTTATTATTTTTACAACAGATAATAAACGTGCTTTACCTAAAGAAAGACAAAAAGCAATTGATGAATACTTAAGTACTCGTAAAATCTCTGCAACCACTTATTTTGTTTTATGGATTTTCTTTTCTTTTTTTGTCGCACAGCTTGTTTTACAAAAAAATCAGATTCAAGAATTTCTTACAAATGGAAGTATTTTAATTCATTACTTACCTCTTCTTCTATTTGCGACAATTCTTATTCGTTGCCTTTATAAAATTGTTTTAGCCTGTCAAAAAAGCTTTGGAAAGATTATTAAACATATCTTCTACGCTATGACTATAGTTACTTGTGTAGTGGCTATACTTGGATGTATTTTAGATGTTACTGATAGAAAAGATATTCCTTTAAATCAAAATATTTTAACATTGCAAACATTTGATAAAGAAACAAATTTAAAAAAATATCCAAACTACAAATATACTAAAAGTTTTATTGTTGAATCTACTTCTTATTTTGAAGAAAACAACCAAGGTGATCTCATGTATAGTAAAGATTATTGTTTTAAATCAACTGACAAAACAAACACTTTCTTTAAACGTTATTTAAAAACGTATGATGATGTTCCTGTTATTAAAATCGATAAAAACACTTATCTCTTTAAACTTGATACATCGTATGATACTTTACTGTATAAAAAAGAAAATCATTTCTATTTTGTTTCTGCAAACTTTAGTTTAAAAAATGATTATCAAAATATTATTGAGTTTTATAAATAAACAAAAAATCCACCCCAAAGTGGATTTTTTATTTACCTGTAATAATAAGATAGATAAGAAGTAAAGCAATAATAATCATTGTTGAAACAAGGACACGTCTTTCAAATTCGCTATAATCATCATGACAAAGATAGTGTGCTAAATAGTTAAGAACTAACGCTATAAGCAAAAAGATTCTTCCAACCATAAAATAAGACGTATTCATCACCACCGGTTCAATAAGCAATAAAACATCAACCAAATTGATTTTATATTTATGATGTGGTTTGCAAATTTTATACAGTAATTTCTTCATTAATAAAACGTACTCACTTCTTCTATTGTTTTTCTTTTTGGCATACTTGGTTCAATATTTGGATAACCCACACCTATGACAGAAACAATCGTTTCTTGTACAGGTATTTCTAAAAGTTCACGAATCGCTCTTTCATCTCTGATTCCCATAACAAGTGTTCCTAAACCAAGTTCAGTTGCTTTAAGAATTAAGTTTTGATTAGCTAGTCCACAATCATAAACACCCCAACCATTTTGTAATTCGTTGTCAGGACTTCCGTTTCTTTGAAAACCTGCACGATCTTTAACAAATGTTGTCACAATTAAAACAGGTGCATCAGCTATATTTTTTTGATTAAATTCAGGTAAACATTTTTTCTTAAATTGTTCCAACATTTCTTTTGATTGAATAACATGATATCGTGGGGTTTGACTATTTTTCCAACTTTCTGAATAGATAGCTGCTTGAATCATTTCTTCAATTTTTTCTTTTTCTACAGGTTGTTGTTTATATTTACGAATACTTCTTCTTTGTTGTAAAACATTTTGTAACTCCATAATTTTCACTCTCCTGCTTTTATTATAAAAGAAAAGACTATCGAATGATAGCCTTACTTATTTAATTCAATCATAAGCTCACAAATCTTATTTGAAAAAGCCACTGGATCTTCAATAGATAATCCTTCAATCAATAATGCTTGATCGAATAACAATGAAGCATAATCATTGATCTTATCTGCATTATTTTGATAAACATTTTGAATTGCCTTGAAAATATCATGATTTGGATTGATTTCAAGAATTCTACCTGCTTTAACATCTTGACCATCAGGCATTGCATTTAATACTTTTTCCATTTCAAAAGATACACCTTGATCAGATACTAAACATACTGGATGAGATTTTAATCTATTTGATACTTTAACATCCACTACTTTATCTTTTAAAGCTTCTTTTAATGATTCTAATAATGATTTATTATCTTCATTGATTTTTTCTAATTCTTTCTTTTCTTCTTCACTATCTAAGTTTAAATCACCTTGAGCAACGTTTTTGAAAGCTTTAGAATCATAATCTCTCATCATTTGAATCATGAATTCATCAACATTATCCATCATGTATAAAACATCAAAGTCACGATCTCTAACAGCTTCTACTTGTGGTAAATGAGAAATCTTTTCTTTTGTTTCACCACTTGCAAAGTAGATTTCTGTTTGTCCTTCTTTCATGTTTTCAACATATTCTTTTAAAGTAATCATTTTTTCTTCTTTACCGGAGTAGAATAAAAGTAAATCTTGTAATTTATCTTTTAACATTCCATAGCTTTGATAAATACCAAATTTTAATTGTAAACCAAAGTTTTTAAAGAATTTTTCATATGTTTCACGATCTTTTTTCAACATATTTGTAAGTTCACTTTGGATTTTCTTTTCAATACGATCAGCGATGACTTTTAATTGACGGTCATGTTGTAACATTTCTCTTGAAATATTTAATGATAAATCTTGTGAATCAACTAACCCTTTAACAAATCTAAAGTGTTCTGGAATTAAATCACTTGCTTTATCCATGATAAAGACACCTCGACTATAAAGTTGTAATCCTTTTTCATAATCATTTGAATAGAAATTCATTGGTGGTTGACTTGGAATAAACAATAATGCATCATAAGAAACATTTCCTTCTACAGATGTATGAATGACTTTCATTGGATCAGAGAAATCATTGAATTTATCTTTATAGAATTCATTATATTCTTCATCTTTAATATCTTTTTTATTTCTTTTCCATAAAGGAACCATTGAATTTAATGTTTTATTTTCAACAACATCTTCATATTCATCACTATCTTCTTTTTTCTTAGATGTTGTCACATCCATTTTAATTGGATAATGTACATAATCTGAATATTTTTTAACTAAAGATTCGATATGATATTGATCTAAATAATCATCATAATTTTCTTCTTCTGTATTATCTTTTAAATAAAGTTTAATTGTTGTTCCTGTTGGTAAGTTATCTGTTTCAAAGATTTCATAACCATCACTTGCTTCAGATACCCATGTATATCCTTGATCACTACCATAAGCTCTTGAAGAAACTTCTACTTTTTTAGCAACCATAAATGCTGAATAGAAACCAACTCCAAATTGCCCGATGATATCAATGTCATCACTTTCAGTTTCATTTTTAAATTTGAAAGAACCACTATTAGCAATCGTACCTAAATGTTCTTCTAGTTCTTCTTTATTCATTCCAATACCATGATCAGTAACAGTCAATGTTCTATTTTCTTTATCAAAAGCTAAATCAATTGTAAGATCACTTTTATTGATTTCAGAAATATTTTCTGTTAATGATTTATAATAAAGTTTATCTGTTGCATCACTTGCATTAGAAATCAATTCTCTTAAAAAGATTTCCTTATGTGTATATATAGAATTAATCATTAAGTCTAATAATCTTTTCGATTCTGCTTTAAATTGTTTTTTTTCTGCCATAATATATCCTCCTTTAGCACTCCTGTTATTTAAATGCTAAAGATAGTATATTACTTTGTTTTAGCATAGTCAAGCACAGAGTGCTAATTTTTTAAGAAAATAAAATGATTGACTTACAATCATTTATTTCGACTACATTTTTGAGCATCTATCGCAAGAACAATCATCAAAACATAAAAGGCATCTTCGTCATGTTCTATTGTTAAAGAATATGTATCACTCATATGAAAGATTTCTTTATTAATTAAACCAATAATATTTCCTGAATAATCCACGATCTGATAATCCCATTCCCAAAAATTTCCTTCTATTTGCCAATCTTTATAATCTAAAATAAATTTAGGTTTAAAGAAAGTAAACTCTTTGGTAATTTTACCAATATATTCATCATTTTCATATAAAGCAAAACGTGGTAAAAACGTTAATATTTCTTCTTTGATCGTACCAATATGTTCACCATACTTATTATAAATAAAAAGTTTATGTCCAAAACTGAGTTGTCCTTTCACTGTATAGACAGTTTCCCCCTTTTCATCATATATATCATAACTGTCTAGCCATGAAAAAATACGCTGTTTAAATAATAGTTTCATAAGATTCCCTCCAATTATTTTAATAATGTCTATTTCTTCTTGCTTTTTCAATATCTATTACGGTTGTTAAAATGACGAAATCTAAAATATCTCCCTTTAAATCAACTGAAATATCATATGTATCTAAAATATTTTATGATCTTTTTTCAATTCTTCCAATAAGATAATCATTTTCATCTTTTACTTCATAATTATATTCAACATATTCTCCACCAACATTCCATTTTCGATAATCCACTAAAAAATAAGGAATAAAATAAGAAAACTCTTTTTCTACAGCACCAATATATTCCTCATTTTTATAAATAAAAAAATAGCTGATTTAGGATCTTCTTCAATCTTAGCAACAATATTTTCATGAGCATCATATATATAAAGTTGATACATAATTGCCATTTTTCTTTTTATAATATATAACCATTCATTATTTTGATTTGTTACATAAAAGCGAAAAATAAAAGATGGTTGTTGTTTAAATAACAGCTTCATCTAGCTCACCTCTTACCCTAATTGTAACAAAAAAATAACAAAACAAGCAAAGATTATTTTGTTATAAAAATTATAAGTATTTAACTGTTTCAGCCAATTCTTTTTTTAAATGATGATTAGGAAGTGGTTCTTTTTGATTTCCATATCCTAAATCCAACATCATAACAACTTCTTCATTTTCAGGTAAATCTAAAGCTTTTTTCATTTCTTGAGGATTAAAAAAATTGATCCAACAACTATCAATTCCTGCATTATAAGCAGCCAACATTAAATGTGTGGCTACAATGGTAGCATCTTCAATTCCTGAATTTCTTTCATTACCTGGATAATCAAAAACATTGTTTTTATCATAAGCTACAACTAAAACAGTAGGTGCATGATAACGACAAGGTGTACATGCATCTATTTTATCTAAATATTCTTTTGATTGAACAACATAGATTTTTTGTTCTTGCAAGTTTTTAGCCGTTGGAGCAACTCTTCCTGCTTTCAATATTTCCATTAGTTTTTCTTTTTCTATTTGTTGTGTAGAAAAATCTTTACATGAATATCTGTTTTGAATAACATCTTTAAATTCCATAATATATCTCCTATCTTTTTTATGATTTTTTTATTTTCTAATAAATATATTAAATATTTGAGCATAATGTTGTAAAAAAAATTCTCAAATACTTGATGTTTTCTATAGAAAAAAGGTTATTAAATAACTTTAAGAATTTTTTTGCTTTCAAACTCTCTTCTTTATCTTCTTAATCATGTTCTTACTTTTTATTGATTTAATTTCTATATAAAAAGCCGTGGAGCTTCAAATTTTACGTAATTGGAACGAAGTCATCCACGACATATATAATAGTATATATTTCAACTTAACAAAAGAAAAAACTGTTGATTTTTATTTTTTCAACAGTCAAAGCAAGCCATTTTATTTGACTTGCTTTTTCTTGCTTAAATATTAACTTATTAATTAATAATTCTTAAAACATCCTCTTCATTTGTAATATTAAATATATTACGTGTTAATATATTTAGTTTTTCTAATGTTGCACTTGTTAGTTTTAATTCTAGATTATTTGAAATAGTTCCTAGTTTGATTTCTAATTGCTCTTTTAGTGTACTTCTCTTTTCTTCGAGTTTTCCTTCACTTCTTCCAACAAGAATGCCTTGTTCACGTCCTTGCATTCTTCCTTCATTTCTAAATCCTTCTGCCATTCTTTCCATTCCTTCACACATATCGATTTCATCTCCTTCTGGTAAGTCTCTAATTAAATCTAA
>NZ_JAJDKB010000069.1:0-10532 GCF_020589955.1 Faecalibacillus sp. TM498 | reverse complement strand
AGTCACAATCTGATTCATAAAAAATTTTTGCCATTTTTAATGTCCCCCTTAATTTTTATTACTCGATTTCCTTTTTCGTTACCCATTATACGTCTAATGTTGTCTTATGTCAATAACGTTGTCTGCTCTCTTTGGACATTTTTTTAACAATCATCAATTATTTCTTTTCTAACTTTAATTGATTGATTGCCCTTAAGATGTGTATACGCATGGCGCTTTTTGCCCCTTCTGCATTTCGATCATTCATAAATTCCATAATCATTTTATTATCTGAGATAATATCTTGATTAGATACATGTTCATATTCGTAAAGAAAAACCCCTTTTTGAATAGATTCTTGTAACACTGGTTCTAATCTTGACATAAATTCATTATGCGTTGCTTGTGCAATAGAACAGTGAAATAACATTTCTTGTTTTGCATAACTTTTTTTATTTGTAATACAGTCTTCAATTTCATTTTTGATTGCATTGATTCTTTCCAATTCTTTATCCGTTGCTCTAAGTGTTGCATAATAAGCAATTTCTGGTTCAAAAATCAAACGAATTTCGTAAAGATCATCTGCTCCCATTTTAACTTCCGGAGGAATATTGAACTTTTCAAAAGTTTGATTATCATAATCTTCTCTAACAAAAGTTCCTTTTCCTCTTTTAATTTCTAAAACATGTCGTGTTACTAAAATACGTATCGCTTCTCTTAATGTAATACGACTAACTCCTAATTCTTTAGATAATTCAATCTCATTAGGAAGTTTATCTCCTGGTAAATATTTCTTTTCAACGACGATCATCGAAAGGAGCATCTCAGCAATATCATCTGATAACCTTTTTTTCTTATCCATAGTTTCCCTCGATTCCTTAAATTACTTGAAATTCTATCACAAAAATAATAATTATTCTATGCCCTTTTGTCCATACATCTTTTTTTAATTCCTCATATAGTACAATGAAAGGAGGTTATTTATGGACAATATAGCCAATCAAGCCACTTTGCTTTACAACAATATGACAACTAATTCAAATACAGTAACAACTCAAATATTAAGTCTCTATGACTTAACTGCTACTAAAGAAGCACTTCTTGATACTTATACCCCTAATCAAACAATCACTTATGTAACAAGAGTAGAAAATACAGGAAGTGCTTCACTTTATAATTTAACAGTTGTTGATGATTTAGCTAAAGGACTCACTCAATATGTTGATAATAGTGTAGAAGGTTATTTAAATGGTACACCGATTGAAGTAAACGTACAAATAACAAACAATGCAGTTATTTTTACCATTGATAATGTAATAAATCCTAATGATAATGTGCTTATTATTTTTGAAACAACGACACCTACAACAAGACCAGATGTGCTTACAAATACACAAACAATTACAGCCAATGGTGGATCAACTACTGGTCCTATCGTTGCTGTCACACCAAATCCTAGTGCTTCTGTAAAACTTGCAAATTATGTATCATTAGATATTACCAAATCAGCAAATAAAGCTAGTATTTATAGTGGAGACACACTTGTTTATACTTTCCAAATTATCAATAATGGTAATGAAACTGCAACAAATGTTTCATTTAGTGATGTTTTCCCAACAGGATATACAATTAATAGTATTTCTCTAACAACACCTGATTCACCTACACCTATTATCTATGATCCAACAACTTATGTTACTGGAACAACACTTACAATTCCTAATTTAGCTATTCCTGTAGGTACTAGTACGCTTACTGTTTCAGGAATTTATACAAATTAAAATGGATGCCATGGCATCCATTTTAATCGTATAATTGAAAATTTAAATGATAGACAAGAGAATCAAACATTTTTGTATTAAATCCATAAGCAATACAATCATCTACTTCTCCATCCCAATCATTATTTAATTGCTCTAAAACTTCTTGTGCTTTTTCTTTTGTTATTTGACAAGTCGCAAAGAATTCAACAGCATCTTTTTCCATTTGTGATTCTTTGTAAGGAGATACTGAAAAATCAGGATAGATTTCTAATAATTCCTCTTTTACTTTTTGATAATCTTCTTCTTTTGAACTTGATATAACAACATATAATGTTCCTAACATTATTTCATCATCCTTTCTTTAAACTTTGATATATTTTCAAAATCATCATTTTGTCTTTTTTCTATATCATGATATAACTTACTTACCTTAAATGCAATCATGATAAAATAAAGAATAAGCATTACAATTAAAATGACAAACCACATAAAAATAAGCCAACCCATATTACATAACTCCTTTATCTAATTGATGTAAATCTTTATAATAAAAAATATAAAGCATGATTGCAGCAGCAGTCCAAGCAAGAACCTCTGCTAAATATATTCCATAAACACCCATATAATGCGGTAAAATAAGTGCTGCTGATACTCTCGTAATTAACTCAACAATTCCTGATACCATTGGAATAATCGTATTTTCCATCCCTTGAAGAGCACTTCTATAAGAATATAAAATATATAAAACTGGTAAACAAACAGCCATTGTAAATAAATAATCATAAGCATATTTTAAAACAATTTGTGTTTGTTTTGGTGTCGTAGATATAAAAAGTAATAATACTTTTTTACCAAAGAATAGAATAACGATCATAATAACAATGGAAATAAAAACAGATAAAATATTTGCTTGAAAAACACCGGATTTCATTCTTTGATATTTTTTAGCTCCATAGTTTTGTGAAACAAAGGTTGTAATTGCATAACCAAAGGATATAGCAACAACTTCTAATATTCCATAGAGTTTATTTGTTGCTGTATAACCAGCAATAAATAAGAAACCAAAGCCATTAACTACAGATTGTAAAACAATTCCACCAAAAGCAATAATCAAGTTTTGAAAAGCTAATGGTAAACCTAATTTAATGAGTTGATAAATAAGTTTTTGATCTATTTGAAAACTTTCTTTTTTAATTTTAAAGGGTAATTCTTTTCTTATTTTAAAATAACAAAAAGTAGCTGCAAATAATTGTGAAATCAATGTTGCTATTGCTGCACCAGCAATTCCTTGATGAAAGATACAAACAAATAATAAATCGAGTATAACGTTTAAACAAGCAGCAATGAGCATTGCAATAAGCGGTGTACGACTATCTCCTATAGCTCTTAAAATACTTGAAAAACAGTTATAAAAGATCACAATTAAGGCTCCACCAGACATGATTCTTAAATAGGTAATAGATCCTTGAATTGTATGACTTGGTGTATTTAATAATTTTAATAAAGGTTCGATAATTATTTGTGAAAAAATGATAACTAAAATTGCTATTACAAAACATGAAAGATAGGACATCGCAATTGATTTTTCCATTCCTTTTTCATCATTAGCCCCTAAACAATTAGATACACGAATTGAAAATCCTTGTGTAAAGCCCATTAAAAGTCCTAAAATAGCCCAGTTGATCCAATCTGCTCCACCAATAGAAGCTAATGCATCAACACCTACAAAACGCCCTACAATCATGGTATCTACCATGATATAAAGTTGTTGTAAAAAATTACCGAACATTAAAGGTAAAGCAAAGAAAAAGATAAGTTTTAAAGGATGACCTGTGGTTAAATTTTTCATAAATTCCCTCCATAGATTTAATTATTAAGAGTTTTTAATATAAAGTCAATCATATTATTTTTTTATTTTTTGATTTTAGGTTATAATGTATAGAGGTTAAAGGAGAGAGTAGTATGGCTAATTGTAATCATGATTGTAATTCATGTAAAAGTACATGTTCAAAAAAAGATTTTTTAGCACCAATGAATGCACATTCTCATGTAAAAAAAGTGATTGGTGTTGTAAGTGGTAAAGGAGGCGTTGGAAAGTCTTCAGTAACTTCATTATTGGCGCTTGCTAAACAAAGAGAAGGATATAAAGTAGCTATTCTAGATGGTGATATTACAGGACCTTCTATAGGACGTATTTTTGGCGTAGAAAACAAACAAGTTTTATCTAATGGTAAAGAATTCACACCTGTTGAAAGTAGTCAAGGAATTAAAATTATGTCTACGAATTTATTATTAGAATCAAATGACACACCAGTTATTTGGCGTGGTCCCGTACTTGCAGGAATGATCAAACAATTCTGGTCTGATGTAATGTGGGGAGATGTTGATTATATGTTTGTTGATATGCCTCCAGGAACAGGAGATGTTCCACTTACAGTTTTTCAATCACTTCCATTAGATGGTATAATCATTGTGACAAGTCCTCAAGAACTTGTAGGGATGATTGTAAGCAAAGCTGTTAATATGGCTAAAAAAATGGATGTCGATATTATTGGTATCGTTGAAAATATGTCTTATGTTAAATGTCCTGATTGTGATAAGAAAATTTATATGTTTGGTAAGAGTCATAGCCAAGAAGTGGCTGATCGTTATCAACTTCCATTACTTGGTCAATTACCTATTGATAGTGAATTGACTCAATTATCTGATCAAGGTTATGTTGAAAATTATCATTCTGATTGGTTTGATGAGTTTTCTCAAAAAGTAAAAGATATTTAAAAAAGCACTCACGTGCTTTTTTAATTTAGTGGTTCATTATTACGATTCATGAAGTCTTTTACGGCATCATTTAAAACATCATTTAAATATCTACTAAATTCATCTTTATCTTCTACATTAGATAATTGAATAGGCATGTTTACAACGCCAACATGAACATTTTCATCAGCCATAAGTTTTTCAATATCACCTGATTGTCCAAACATTTTTGATGCTGCTTGCATTGTTTTACAATGTGACATTGTCGCATAATATATATAATCTTCAATTGTTTCCATTCCAGCAACATCTTGAATTTGTTTAAATTGTTCTTCTAATAATTCCATTTCTTCATCATCAAATTCTAAAACAACTTGTTTCATCTCAATCACCTCATATTTCGTGTAATATATTATCACAAACTTTAAAAAAAGATAGTCTTTTTATTATTTATTTCTAACAAGAAATAAACTTATAGATCTAAAAAATCCCAATGTTAAAACATTGAAAACAGTGATCCAATCTCCATATTTAGGATAAACCTTTTTTATAATTTGATGTGAAATATAAATATTCATAATAAAAGAAAGTAAAATGCATCCTAAAAATAATAAAAAGATAATTGTATCTAATGAACCTAATTGAGCATTTAAAGAGAGATAAAAAAGAATTGTTCCCATAATTTCAATCATCATTAAAAATAATCCTTCCTTTTCCAATGCTACTTCTTTTCCTAGAAGATATTTACTGTAATAAGGAATCCATGATTTCTTTGAATGTGTTTTATTATAAAGAAAAAGACTTTCAAAAATATAATTTTCAACAAGATAAAAGATGCTGATAAAGATCAAAAAAAGATATAACGCATAAAAAGACATAAATAAACCTAAAACTACTAACACACTTATTCCTCCCATAATCTTGCCTCCTAAAAAATAAATTCATAAACAATGCCAAAGATTTCTCTTACAAAATATGTAGGAAATAACCACCAAGCAGTATGAGCACTTATAGCATAACTTTTGATATTTAATCGACGAGCTATTGTTTGTGCACGATATTCATGAAATTCATTTGTAATAATCGTGATTTCTTTAGATAAATTTTCTTTTTTAATTAATTGATAAGAAAACAATATATTTTCTCTTGTAGAAGTAGACTTATCTTCTTGATATAAGCGATGAGGATCAATTCCTTTACTTACAAGATATTGATACATACATTTAGCTTCTGATATTTCTTCATTAGCACCTTGTCCACCTGATAGAATACATTGTAATTTAGGATTTTCATTTAAATATTGATATGTTTTATCAAGTCTCTCTTTTAATGCAAGACTTGGTTTTTTATTTTTAACACGACATCCTAAAACAACAACTGTTGTTTCTTCTTGAGGTAATATATTCATATTTGTAAGTATTTTATAAGAACACGTAGAAATAATTGCTAAAAGGATGATTATGAAAGATAACATTATTTTAGAAAAAATCAAATGATGTAATGGCTTATTAAAAAAGATAATAAGGAAACAACCTAAAGAAACTATCATTCCTGCTATATTTCCAATATTTAAGATTCCTTTTAATAAAAAAGGAAGTAAAAAAATAATAAAACTTATGATAAAAAATATCAGTAATAAATATTTTATAATTTTCATTGTTTCACCTACTTGGATTCATTCTAACAAAAAATAGAGATTTTGACATCTCTATTTAAAATATTGATCTATTTTATTTTTATTTAGTTCTTCACCGATAACAATTATGACATCTTGCCCTTGATTGATTTCTTGTATAGAGGTATTTTCTTGAGTCATATTGATTTCATACCAGTGTTTTTCTTTTTGATAAAAACCTTTAACTCTCATGACATGACCACAATCTTGATCTTTAAATATATGATTTATTTTTTGAATAAATTCATCTTGATTGAATCTATTATTCATATAATAAAGAGATTGAAAAGCATCATTTTGGTTAAACCATAATTTTTCAATATAATCATTTGTATATTGACTATTTAATAATTCTTGATAATCTTCTTGGGTCATTTCATCCCATTTTTTAATTTTTAATCTTTCTTGTAGAAGAGGTTTTCCATGAAATAAAGCAAGTGCATCATTCATTTGTTGAATTGTTTCTACAATTCTTTCTTTACTTGTAGTATCTACTTTACTTAAAATAATTTTTCCTGCACTTACAATTTGGCTTGCAAGTAAATAAGAAGCTTCTTTAGATAAATTCTTTTCTAATGAGGCATCTACAATTGCAAATACATTTCCTATTTCATACCAATTTGTAAGAGGTTCTTCATGTAAAACATCAAAAAATTCTTCTACATCAAAAATACCTGATGGTTCTACCAAAACACGATCAAATTCTCTCATTCCCATAGATATCAATTTTGTCTTAAAACGTCTTTGATGACAATCCTTATCACAAGCTCCTGCTACCATTTCTAATTCACAATTTTCTGATTCTAAATCTTGTAATAACATCATATCAACATTAACTGCACCAAAATCGTTTTCAATAATTCCAATTCTATATCCTTGATCAATTAAATATTGAGCATATTTTTTTATGAAAGTTGTTTTACCAGATCCTAAAAAACCTGTTATTAAATCTACTTTTACCATAATCTTCACTCCTTGGTTTTATTATATATCTAAAGAAAAAAAAGTCTAATAGAAAGACTTTTTAATCTGTTCTTAACGCTGTTACAGGATCTTCTTTCGCTGCTTTTTTAGAAGGAACAATTCCTCCAAGTAGAGTTAAAATCACGCTTAAAATAATTAAAACAATTCCTGCAACTGGTGGTAAAGAAGCATTAACAGCTGTTGTATCTGCAATATTGTGAATAACAATATTAGCTGGGATAAGAGCGATTAATGTAATAATAATTCCAATAAGACCTGCAAACAATCCAATAATAAATGTTTCAGCATTGAATACTTGCGAAATATTACGTTTAGAAGCCCCTATGGCTCTTAATATACCAATTTCTTTTTTACGTTCTAAAACACTAATATACGTAATAACACCTATCATAATTGAAGAAACAACCAATGAAATACCTACAAAGGCTACAAGGACATAACTAATGACATTAACAATATCAGTTACCGAAGACATTAATGTTCCTACAAAATCTGTATACGTAATGACTTTGTCTTCTTGATTTGTTTTTTCCATTTTATGATTATACGTATCTAAAAAGTGAATCACTTTTTCTTTGCTTTCAAAGTTTTTAGGATAAATACTAATACTTGCTGGTTTTTTTAAATCAGCATATCCTAATTTCTTTATATTATTATCATATGAATCTTGTTCACTTGTCATCATTGATGAAATAATACTCATAAAATCATTTTCATCACCACTAAAGCTCATTGCTTCTGCAAAAGCATGACTATCAAATTGAAAAGCATTTTCCATTGATGAACTCATAGACATCATACTTTTTTGAATACCTCTTTGTAGAGAGGATGATAAATTTTGCATAGATGATTGCATATATTGAGACATAATTTGAGAAATTTGTGTTTCTATGTTTGTTGATTGTATAATAGATGTCATTTCTTGAGTTAAAATATTCTTTGCTTCTTGTGAATTTAAATAGCTCATTAAATACTCATTTATTTTTGTAATATCTAAATCATTTGCGCCTAATTGTTTTTTATAATCGTCTAAGACTGCATTGATAATTTGTTGCATTTCATTTTGATCAATACCATCTTCAATATATTTCTTTACTTGTTCTTCTATAACTTGACGTGCATGATCTGTTTGTAAGTAATTTATAAATTCTTGTGTAGCTTGATTAATATTTACTTCTGGATGATTTTTTTCATATTCTAAATAACCATTTAATAAAGAATTAGCTAAATGATCAAGTTGATCACTTGAAACATTAAATTGAATTTGATTAATTATTTGATTCATGTCTAATGTTGGAAGTGATAGATTTGTCAGTTCTTGATTTAAATTCGTAAAATCTAATTGTAAAGCTTGTGTATTGAACTTAAATGCTGATTGCATTTTGTTTTGATCAATTGTAAATAATGAACTTAAATCAAATTGTGAATTTTTTTCTTCAAAAGCATTTCCTGTAAAAATATTCACATTTTTATTTTTTAATTGATCTTGAACAATTTGAGTTGTAGATGACTTTTCTATAATATGTTGTACAAGTGATGATGGATAATAAATTCCTGTTGATAACATGGTCGCTGTTTGATCATCTTTAGGTTGGACAATGCCTACAATTTTTAAATCTTCACCATTTTGAACAAGTTGATTCATATATGTTTGATCATTAGATTTATCTTTATATACATGATATTGTTCATCATATTCATAATAATCCGCCGATTTAACAAGTTTGAATGTTTTATTTAAAATATCTTGATAACTATAATCATCCTCTTTTAATGTCACATCTACATCTTCTTCATTAGCAAACTGTTGTACCATTTGATCTAATTCTGATGAATCTCTTAAACCAAGTGTATAAGCCATCATATCACTTATCTTTCCAGAGGAAGTAAGAACAACAACACATTCATTATATTTTTTTGGCCAATGACCTGCTTTCATATCATATTGCCCACTAAATAAGTTAGTGTTTTTAGGCATGGATTTAAAGACATCTGTAGACATCATGGAAGACATCATACTATTTGAACTTGTGGATGATCCCATTCCTAGGGAACTAAATGTTTTATCGGGATTAACTTGTCTATAAGTATTATCTTGATAGCGATATATTTGTGGTGTCACATTATAAGTATATTCGATTGCATTGGAATAATTTTTTAATTGTTTTTGATTACTTTGAATATAACTCTTTAATGATTCTAAATCATTTGATCCAATTTTAGAAAACATTGTAGTCATCATATTAGCTACTTGAATATCATTTTTAGAAGATTGTTTTTTATCTTGACTATCATCTACTAACATTGATGACATATCTATACCAGTACTTGTAATTTGTAAAGGATATTCTGACAACGTATCTTCTTCGATTGTTTGAATATACGTATTAACACCATTTGATAAAGATAATATAAGAGCTATTCCTATAATCCCTATAGATCCTGCAAAAGATGTTAAAAAAGTTCTTCCTTTTTTTGTTTTTAAATTATTAAAACTAAGGGATAGTGATGTAAGTAAAGACATAGATGTTTTTCCCATATTACGATGTTGTGGGACAAAACTTTCAACATGATATGGGTTTGTATCATCTAAAATAACTCCATCTTTTAATGTAACAATACGTGTTGCATATTCTTTGGCAAGTTTTGGATTATGAGTAACCATAACAACAAGTCTGTCCTTAGCAACTTCTTTTAATAAATCCATAACTTGTATACTCGTTTCACTATCTAAGGCTCCTGTTGGTTCATCAGCCAATAAAATATCAGGATCATTAACCAATGCTCTTGCAATAGCAACACGTTGCATTTGTCCTCCTGATAACTGATTAGGCTTTTTATGAATTTGTTGTCCTAATCCTACCTTGGTAAGAGCATCAATTGCTTTCTCTCTTCTTTGTGCTTTAGAAACACCAGAAATAGTAAGCGCAAGTTCAACATTGGATAAAATTGTCTGATGTGGAATTAAGTTATAACTTTGGAAAACAAAACCAATTGTGTGATTACGATAAGAATCCCAATCTCTGTCTTTATATTTTTTTGTGGAAATACCATTGATAATTAAGTCTCCACTGTCATATCTATCTAATCCACCAATAATATTTAAAAGTGTGGTTTTACCAGAGCCACTTGGACCAAGTATCGATACAAATTCATTATCTCTTAAATTAAGGCTGACATGATTTAAAGCTTTTTGAATAAAATTTCCCGTTTTATACTGTTTACAGATATCTGTTATTTGTAACATCTTTCCCCCTCCATATAGAATAAAATTATCATTTCAATTTGAACTTATTATTAATAGTATATAAAAACATAAAAAAAAAGAAGGAACTGGCAACGAGCTATTTTCGCACAATGTACTATCTTCGCCG
>NZ_JAJDKB010000068.1:0-10580 GCF_020589955.1 Faecalibacillus sp. TM498 | reverse complement strand
TATCATAACTTTCTAACCTTTCAATAGTACTTCCACTGATATTTTCTAATTTAGAACTTATTCGATTGACATGTCCATCTCTTTTTTTAGCTACCTGTGGCAGTATCCATATCACATAGGCTTTTTTCATCCCATCATAATTTCGATAATCCTATTCTTTACCATTTTGACTGGTAATTATTCTTGAAAGATAATCATTTCCTCTTGTAAGCAAAGCATAGCCAGGATTCTCTACATTTTGTATTTCTACATCTAGTTAGATTCTTTTCATTGTTTCATCAACTTGTGACAGATTGATATAATAGAAATAATCAAATTCTACTTTTCAATGATGAGGTATATCAATAACATTATTGAGTTGTTGAAAATAATAATTTCCTTCCTGATCTTTCTTTCCTTTAATAATTTCAATGATTTCTTCTAAAGAGACATCCTTAGCTTCTTTAACAAAGCCTTTGGTGATTCTTCCTAAAGTTTCTGGATGTCCTAATATTCTTTTACAGAGTTTATCGAGCATGATAATATGATCATTTGATGTAATTTCTAGTACTTGGTCCATTTAATTTATCCCTCCTATTATTATATAGACAATTTTTTGACGTTTTTCTTGAAAAAAAGAAAAACTTTCAAAGCATTTACTTTGAAAGTTAAATCAAATCTAAATCTTTTAAAATATGAAGTCCTTCTTGAATAGCACCATTTCCACCTGTTTTAGTAAGTGTATAGGTTGCTGCTTCTTTAGCCTCCTTACATCCATTAGCTGGTGTAAAACTATAAGGAAATCCTTTTAACATACATACATCATTTAAACCATCTCCAAAAGTTGCCACTTCATCAAGGGTCAATCCTTTTAATTTTAAAACTTCTTTTAACATAATTCCTTTATCATAATCATCACAAGTAATTTCAATATTATCTTCATATGATGAAGAAATGTTTAAATGAGGTATACAATCTAAACGTTCTCTTACGCCCTTTGCTTCTTCAGGATTTAAATGTCTAGCATCTACTTTTAAAGGAAGTGCTCCTTGTTGATAAATTTCATCAATTGAAGAAACCGACGTACAATCATTTAAATATCCCCATCTTCTAAAGAATGTCGTATTTGGAAGGTCTTCTAAAGTAATGCCCTCACGACCTTTCATTAATAATTTAACATGTAAGTCCCAATAACTTTCAAAATCTGTTAAAATATATTTTCCTTTTGTTGTATGAATAGAAATATGATAATTATGTTTTTGTAAAATAGGAATCATCTTTCTAAAAGCATCTTCATCCATTGGATGCACAATATTTTTAGTTCCTTCAATATTTCGATATTGTGTCCCATTATTAATAATCAAATCTCCATCAACATGACTCTTTTTAATCATATCAAGCATCATATTCATATCTCTTCCAGATGCAAACATAAACTCGATACCCTTTTCTTTATAAAAATCAATCTCCTTAATATCATCATCATAAAAATGATTATCTCTATCAATACTTGTTCCATCAACATCTAATACAACTAATTTAATCATTCTAATTCCCTCTATTTTCCAAATCTATCTTTTAATTTATCAAACAAACTTTGTGAAATACCAAATTTTTTACACATTTCTTTAACATATTGATCAACTTCTTCATTTGACATATTTTTTAATTTTTCTTCATCAATACCTAAGTTTTCCATTGTTGATTTCATTTGATCATACATTCCTGTATCACCATTTTGATAATTACTCATCATTTCATCGACCCAACGCTTTGCTCCTTCTAATTGTTGGTTTTCTTGACTATCTTGTTGATCAAAGAAACTTTGTGCTTCATTTAAAGCATCAATTTCATCACTATCCAATCCTAAACTTTCAAAGAAATCTAAACAATAACGACATAAAGAACGACATTCATCTTGATAATCTAAATCTTTAAGTTCTTTTGCCATTTCTAATTCATGTTCAATATCTTTAATTTGTTGGAAGTGTTGTTCGTTAAGTTCTAAATCTTCATAAACATCTTCTTTTAAATCATTTAAAACAATTGGTACAAAGTATTCTACTTTTTCATAAGCTGACATTTCATAATGAACAGGCATTTCTAAAATTTCACTTAAACATTCAATAAATCCTTTTAAATTTAAATATTTATTTTTAAAAACAAAAGTATTTGCTTTTGTTTTGATTTTCGCATAAAAATCAAAACCTTCTTCTTTTTTTACTAGTACTAATTCTTCTATATCTTCATATAAAAAGGAATGAGGCTCTTTAAAACAAAAATAAACACCTTGATCTGTAAAAATCATTCCTTGACTACCATCATCGCTGGCATCAACAAATCCAAGTACTTGATAATCTGTGGTACTTCCATATAAATAAAGTGCTTTAGAGATTTGTGACGGTATATTTTGTTGATTGTAAAATGTTGCTTCATTTACAATATTTTCATCTAAGTTTTCTAATATGATTTCTTTTTCCATTTTTATCACCTTCTAATACTTTACTATAAATTTGAATGAATGCAAAGAAAAAATCCTTAATTGCTTAAGGATTTTGAATACATTTTCTTACTTGTAAAAAATGCGACAACTAAAATAACAAAAGTGATATCAAAAGGACTGTTATAAAATAAGATTGAAATCAATAATGATATAACAATACTTACTATTTCAATGATAAAAGGTTGAAATGAAACTTGATATCGTTTAATCAATTGTCTTTGATTTAAAAGCTGCTTAACACTTATAACAAGCATAATGACTGCTACTAATAAATCAATATAATAATTAATTAAATAATGATTTCCTACCAATTCTTTAACAAAAAGAAGCACAATATATATACACATGGTAAGCAATATTCCAGACATTTCATATTTATTAGAATCTCTTTGTTTTAATTGATTGATTTTTTCTTTGTAATTTATTTTTCTATCTATTTGATCAACAAATGCTTGACTTCCTTTAGTCATCACTTGTTGAACTGTTTTTCCTTGATCTTGAAAAGATTTCATTTGATCAAGAATTTCAGAAAGTAAAATATTTGTCTTTAAAACATCTTTTCGTTTTTTAAACAAGCATTTTTCAATTTCTTGATAACATTTAAAATAATCATCATTTAAACTTTTTACTTTAACACTATTTTCAAAATATAAATCATACTTCTTTTCTTTCATCTTAATCTACCTTTAACGAATGACTATTTACTTCGCTAATATGACTATTAAAGAACTCTGTCATGACTTGAATCATATAATAAGTATCTTTAATACCAGCAGTTTCATATGTAGAGTGCATTGCAAGTTGTGGTAAACCGATATCTACACTATTCATAGAAACTTGTGCCATTGCGATATTTCCTAAAGTACTTCCTCCCGCTTCATCTGAACGATTTGCGAAGAATTGTACAGGTACATTGGCTTTTTTACATAAATCTTTAAATACTGCAACGCTTACCGCATCGCTTGTATATTTTTGACCTGCATGAGATTTTACAACAATTCCTTCATTCATATAAACACAGTTTGTTGCGTCTGTTTTTTGTGGATGATGTGGATGAACTGCATGTGCATTATCAGCAGATAACATAAAACTTGAAGCAATTGCACAATAGAAATCTTCTTCTGTTTTTCCAAGTGCACTGTTAGCACGTTTTAAAACATCATATAAAAGTGTTGAAGCAGCTCCTTGTTTTGTTCCTGAACCAACTTCTTCGTTATCAAAGCAAGCTAATACATCAATTGATTGATCATTTCCACCAGCTAAGAATCCTTTTAATGAAGTAAAAGCACATTGTAAATCATCTAAATGTTGGCTTGAAATAAATTCATCGTTAGCTCCCCAGATAGATGGCGCTGTACGATTATATAGATATAAATCACTACCATAAATATCTTCTACTTGAACTCCTGCTTCTTTAGCAACGAGTTTCATAAAGTCACCTGGTTTACAATCAGCCCCGCCAAATAAAGGAAGCATATCAATTTGTTTATTATATGCATAACCATCATTGACCGCTCTGTTCATATGAATAGCCATATTTGGAATTAAAACTAAATCACGATCAATATTAATTAATTGTGTTTTTAATTCATTTCCATCTTTAACTAATAAACGTCCAGCTACAGATAATGGTTTATCAAACCAAGTTGAACAAATCATTCCTCCATAACCTTCTGTATTTAATTGTGTGTATTTACCCTTTACTTCTAATTCAGCATTTTCTTTTAATTTGAAAGTTGGGCAATCACTATGTGAAGCAGCAACATTAAAACTATAATTTTCTAAATTGCTTCCGACCTTTAAAGCAATAATACTTGAATTATTACGAGTAACATAATATTTTCCACCTGGAGCCATTTTCCAAGGTTTTCCCTCTAATAATTCAACAAATCCATCTTTGTTTAATTCTTTTTTAATGTTTTCAACAGCATGGAATGCTGTAGGACTTTTTTGTAAAAAATCTAATAATTCTTCTGAAATTCCCCTATACATTTTCTAACACCTCTTCTATATTTTATCACAATTATTCTGTAATAGCGTTAGCTTTTTCTCTTTTAGCAATAGCTGGTAAAATTAATCCTAACGCAGTTAAAACAACAGGAGTAATAATATTTAAAGCCATTGTAAATAAGTCAGTTGAGTAAACACCCATGATACAACATGCAGCTGTTACAAAAAGACACCATCCACCAAAGAATAAAGCAATTGGTTGACACTTAACAAAACGGTAATCAGCTGGAATCTTATCATAAGCTTTTCTTAAACCAATATAAGCTAAGAATACCCAAATATAACGCATTGGCATACAGACAGAATTTAATTTATTTAATTGTGCTAACACTCCGGCAGCACCTTTTCCACCAATGATTTGAATTAAAATGATACTTCCTGATAAAACAACAACCATTTTAATCCCATTAACATAAGCCCCATATTTATTTTGTTTTAATAATTTAGATGGAATGAATTGTCTTGCATCTTCATTATCTAATAACATTCTAAGTGGTGCATCAATACTTAATACTAATGTTGAGAATTGCCCAATCATATTACATAATGCATAAATAATTAGTAATGCATCTCCCATATGATAGTATTGACCTAATTTTTGGAATGACCAGTAAGCACCATTTGATACATATGAATTGAATGATTCTGGTGTTGCATTGATTACAGTTGGATCAAACATCATACCCATAGCAAATGTACCTAAAATAGCACATACCATAACCATGATTGCAAGTGCAATCATCCCTTTTGGGAATCCTTTTGAAGGATTTTCTACTTTATTTACATAAGGTGAAATCTTTTCACACCCACCAACTGCAAATACCAAAATAGAAAGTGATGTAAAATAATTGACATTAAATTGTGGAACAATTTTGTCAAAACTAAAATCTAATGATAAATATCCCCCATTTGGATTAATTGCTGGTGCAGCAAACATCATTAAGATATATAAGATTGACATAACGAACATACTTGTTCCTGCAACTGTTGCTAATTGTTTAAGTGGGTTTAACCCTCTACTAGCAAACCAACAGAAAAATAAGAATACTGCAAGTGTAGCAAGTTGCACATATAATGTTGGAAGTGAATCATAAACTTCAGCATTTCTAAAAATTGCCCAGCTTAATGCTTTTAAACCTCCACTACCTTTACTTGCAATATAAGTAACGTGACATGCCCAATATGTCCATCCAGCATAGTATGCAAGTTTAGGACCAAATGTTTCATGTACCCAAGAACTTACTCCTCCACCAGAATTTTTAAACGCAGACCCTAGTTCTCCCACCATTAAAGCGTAAGGAACAAAATAAAGTGCGAACATTAATACCCAACTAAAAACTACTTGGATACCATTGAAGTAGATAAAGCCATTTAAAACGTTTCCAAATCCCCAAACAGTAGAAAACGCCATGAAAGCTAAACCATACCACTTGATTTTTTTTGAATCTTCCATGATTTTACCTCCGTATTTTTTGAATAACTTAGGTCGTTTATTCTTAAATAAAATACAAATATTGTACTTCACGATATACAATTATATCGTATTATGTCGATAAATGCTATACATTTTATTTCATTGTACTCTTTTTTAGACATTTATCCGTAAATTGTCTAAAAAAGCATACATTTATCCCAAAATATAATATTCTATTTTTATCATCAATAAACTTTTATTATTATTCATTTCTATTTAACACCAAATATTTACCTTTTAAACACCTATTTATTTCATTAAATCCATGCCCGCTTTGTTAATATAAATCAAAAGAGGTGACAAATATGGAAAATACATTATATTTTAAAGACATGATTCATTGTGATCAAAATAACTATCCTAAAAAAATCTACAAAGTAGAATATTCTAAAATGTTGATAGAAATTTTAGATAGTGATCACATTCAGGGTAGACCCTTCTATTTTAGCAGTCCTCATTCTAGAGACGATTTCATCAAACAAATTAAAGATCATATTTTAAGAATCAATTATGAAGAGCTCGAACAAATACAGCACTATTGGAAAAAGAACATAAAATAATTATGAGAGGTTTTGCCTCTCTTTTTTTAATCACTCAATAATTGTCCATTTTTTACTTTTCTCCCAAATGACATGCTGTTTTGAGAAAAAAGTAAAAAATTGTGAGAAAAAAGCTATTGGTTGTCCAATAACTTAAAGTATCTTTTTAAAATACAAAACATCATCCATCGGATTATGATAATACGCCTCACGTTCAACAAAACCTACTTTTTTATAAAGCTGAATAGCTACTTGTAAAGGAATAATCGTATCCAACACCATTTCTATATAACCTGCTTTTTTAGCATACTCTAAAATTTCTAAAACAAGCTTTTTACCTAATTTATTTTCTCTATATTTTGGTTTTACATACAAGCGTTTCATTTCACAGCGACTCTTTGAATGGCAATGATAGGCAACCATTCCTATCACCTTTTTCTTTTCTACAGCCACTAAAAGTTCTCCTTCAGGAGCTGTATATTTTTTTACTGGATTTTATAATTCCTCATCAATATTTTAAAAAGATAAATCACGTCCCAAACGCTTTGTATATTCTATAATTAATTCTTTTACTTGATCTAAATAATCAACACCATTACATATTTCCATAAAATCCTCTGATTTCAAACTAATTTTTTTCATATATATTTTCTATTATCTTTGTATCATCCCATATTTTTGAACTTTCAAAAGTGATTACTCTTTCTTTTCCCTTTAATATAAAAATATGTTTTTGAATATCTACAAGAGATTTATTTTGGTAAAAGAAAACAACAACTTCCCCATAACATTTCTTTTTATCATTTTTTGTTTTCTTAATGCATTCATTTAATTGTTGTAAAGAAATATCAGTTATACGATCGATATCAAAATTATTATACTCTTGATATTGAGTACTTCCTTTTGCTTTTATTTCATCATAATAAGCATCTTTAAATTCATTTTTCTTAAAAATGAAAACACTTTGTTTACTTGCAGGTAAACATTTAATTTTTTGATCTTTTAATGATAGATCAATTGGTTTATTTGAAGTATTTTTTAAAATTAAAATAACTTGATCATCTATTTTCTTTGTTTCAAATGAATATAGTTTATTTTGTGGATGACATCCTGTAAAAAGTGTTATCAAAATCATGAATGCACACATTTTTATAATCAATTTTTTCATAACTTTTCTTCCTTTTTATATAATCTACGTCGAAGTAAAACTTCTAAAATAAGATCAATAAATACTGTTACAAGATATATTGGATAATAATTCCAATATTTATCTTTTACTCTATTCATTTCATGAATTGGATTTTGTATAAAAGCTAATGCAATCAACAGTATTCCTAAAACATTAGAAATTCTAATAATGATCAATCCATAGTTATTTTCCTTATTCAGCAATTGTATAATTTGTCCTACAATACGTATAAGAAAAATAATTTCTATCGCTATCCAATAAAACATAAAATTTCATCCTTTCCATTACATGCAGGCAAGAGAAAGCCAAATCAATGAAAGACAAAATACAACTACTGCTATTAAAAATAAAGTAACCCATAAAGCATATTTTCTAATATTTCTTTTCATATTTTTCTCCTTATTATAATTTTTAAAAGGTTTTATTATATATTTACTTACTTTTCAACAATACAATGGTTATTAAAATATTATTTTTCTATCAAAAAGTTTATTGCTTCTTTGGCGTTTGAAATAGGATAATAGGGCGTGCTTTTCTTTGTATTATCTTTATATTCTATTTCTAAACCTTTTTTATTTCCTTTTTTTGGTAAACTTCGATAATAATATCCTGAATAATCTTTTGCATTTTGATCATTAAACTCTAAAAACACTCCTTTTGCATAATAAAATACATAGCCTTCAAATTCTGGAGATACATATCGAAAGCCCTCTAATTGTCCATCTTTTAAAAAACGTACTGCTACAAATTCTTGACAAGCTTTTTTATTGTCATCTTTTGATAAAAATATGTGATATTCAAAATAATCACCTAAACTACTTCTGCCTCCTATCAATCGATGATCTCCCATATATTTTTTAACATCTTCTTCTGTAAAATTGCTATTCAAATCCATAAACATTTTTTGATAAGGGCTATATTTTATGATTGTTTTAGTATCATCTAATAAAATATCCTTATTAGATTTTACACTACATCCACCTAATATTACTCCCATAACAAACAGTAATAAAATCATTTTTGCTTTCATTTTATTTCACCCTTCCTTGTTAAAACCACTCAAACATTTAATTATTAATTAAATACGTACGATATTTTAAATATAAAACCATATTAATGATCAAACCAACGCACATAAAAGTTATGGCACTCGAATAATGAAACATTGTCATAATTGAAAAATGATACATAACCAAATCAATTACAAGTAATCCAAATAAAAGAAAAGTATTTCTTTTAAGATCAATACATTCTTTAGAAACAACCTTTTTAATCATCATAAAAAAATAAACAAATATTATAAAATAAAACAAATAATGTATGACAACTGATAAATTATAAAGCAAGCCTACTTCTCCATAAATGGGATTTCCATCCGTTCCTATTGTAATCCAATGGGTAGAAATGTAATTATCAAAGTATTTAAATGCTAATAAACCTATTATTTCAAAAACATAGCTTAAATAAATAAGACAAACATCATATTGTTTCTTCATTTTCTTTTCCTCCATCCATAATATTATGAATCAAGGAAGCGCTTTCCTTACTTTCATTATACGTCTTTCTACCATTATGTCAATTATACTTTTATTATAATAGTATCTTGTTTATAATAATTCATATGTTATAATCAATTTGGGTGATAAAAGATGGCAAAATCTAACAGTTTCTTTAATATTGATATGCTTGTTTTAAGTTTGTTGAAAGTAAAGGATTGTTATGGATATGAATTAGTAAAATTAATTAAAAAAATTTCCAATGGCTCATTAGATATTAAAGAAGGTACTCTTTATCCTGTTGTACATAATTTATTAAAAAAAGAATATATTTCAAGTCGAGATGAGATCGTTAATAAAAAAATCAGAGTTTATTATCATATTGAACCAATTGGAAAAGAATATTTAGAACAAACAATTATTGAATTTAGAAAGAATATGCAAGGTGTATTTGAAATCATTGCATATGGTGAAGGCAAAAAAGATGAGTAACGATATAAAAAAATATATAAAATACGTTAAAAAAATTATTCCAATCCATTCAAAAGATAAAAAAGAATTTATACAGTTATTAACACAAAAAATCATTGAATTTTCTAATGAACATGACTCCTGTAGTTATCAAGATATCGTAGACGAATTTGGTGGTCCTAATGAAGTTGCTGGTTCTTATATTGAAACTTTAAATAGTGACGAAATTATAAAGAAACTTAATAAAAAGAAAATTATAAATATTTTTATTTCTATCATAATTATTTTATGCATAAGTGTTTGGGGATTTGAAAGATATCGAATCAATCAATTGATTGATGAAGCAAAACATACAAAGATGAAAACATATACAGCTGAAGAATATAAAGAAAAAATAGCAAAAGAAAAACAAGAAAAATAAGTATTTAAATTAGGAGTAAAAAATGAATAAAGAAATCAAAAAATATATAAAATATGTTAAAAAAATTATTCCTTTTTATTCTAAAGATAAAAAAGAATTTCTAAAGTTACTAACACAAAAAATCATTGAATTTTCAAATACTCAACCTAATTGTACTTATCAAAATATCATAGATGAATTTGGTAGTCCTAATGAAGTTGCTGGATCATATATTGAAAGTTTAGAAAACGATGACATAATAAAGCAACTTAATAAAAAATATATTTTTAAAACATTAGTAACCATTATTATATTTATATCTATTGGTATTTGGTGTTTAGAAATTTATCATTTCAACAAACTCTACCAAGATGCAAGAGACAGTATTCATGGATATTGGGTAGAAGAAATCACTGAAGATAGTCGCATAGAAAATGAATAAGGCTCCTTTCGGAGCCTTATTTTGGTATATTAAATTATCCGGTGCTTAGAGGTTCGCTCTAAATTATTAGGCGGAGT
>NZ_JAJDKB010000067.1:0-10640 GCF_020589955.1 Faecalibacillus sp. TM498 | reverse complement strand
CAATAGTGATTGGTATGATGTTTATGGAGAAGGTAAAGGTATTTGTGATTTATAAGAGAAAACTGTAGTTCGTGAGGACTACAGTTTTTGGACTATCTGTCTAATGAAATAACAAAAATGAGATGTTAAAATAACCCTAGAAAGGGGTTGTTAAAATGAGTTGTCATCGTATTGGTCTAGGAATGAATTCAATTGTTGAAAAATCAATTGAAATGTTTGAAAATGAAGAAATAGGCTTAAATGCTTGTAAGAAAATTATTGTTGCCTGTAGAAATGGTATTTATTGGTATGATGGGAATGAAGATGAAGCTATTGCCTGTATTATTGATTGTTATTGTGGTAATTGTTTAAGAAAGCTTCATCAAGAGCATCGAATTCGTGTTGATAGAAATCGGTATGATGTTGTGACTCATTATTTATATGAGGATTGTTATCAACATCTTGTTTATGAAGAAAGTATAATAAAAAAGCACGTATATGTTGAAAAAACGGCATAATAAAAAAGTCAGATTTTCTGACTTTTTATTTTGAAATAATTTCCACACCATCTTCTGTAACAAGGAAAGTATGTTCCCATTGAGCAGAAAGTTTCCCATCATCTGTATAAACTGTCCAATCATCATTATAATTTAAGTGAACATGTCTTGTTCCTTGATTAAGCATTGGTTCAATTGTAAAAACCATTCCTGGAACAATCAAAACAGTATCTTCTTTTGTTTTAAAATGGAAGACATAAGGGTCTTCATGCATGGTCATTCCAATACCATGACCACAGAATTCTTCAACGACACTATAGCCATTAATATGTGCATATCTTTGAATTGCTTTACCGATATCTCCAATATGACTTTTCCATGGCTTGATAGCTTTCATCCCTTCATACATCGCTTCTTTTGTGATTTTAACAAGTTTTTTAGCTTCATCTGAAACATTTCCCATCATAAACATACGTGAAGCATCGGCATAGTAACCATTTAATTCACTTGTAGCGTCAACGTTAATAATATCTCCATCTTTTAAAATAACATCAGAAGAAGGAATTCCATGACAAACGATATCATTAATAGATGTACAAATACTTTTAGGATAGCCTTCATAATTTAAATCAGCAGAATGTGCATTGTGTTCCTTTAAATATTCTCTTGTAAGTACATCGATATCTTCAGTCGACATACCAATTTTTATATTCTTTTCGATATGATCTAATAACCCATTATTTACAACAGCTGCTTTTTTGATTCCTTCAATTTGTTGTTGATTTTTAATCATTGATCTAGGAGGTGTCATCACTCCTCTTTTTTTGTAATAATTAATTTTTTTGTCAAATTCGCGGTGACAAACTTCATAGTCTAAGCCACTTCCGCACCAACATTTATTCATTTGTTCTACCTCTTTTCGTATCTATTTTAAACATCTCATTTTATAATGTAAAGAAAGATGATAATATGATTTTAATGGAGATGATAAAATGGAAATTTTAGATATATGCGATGAATTAGGAAATCCAACAGGAAAGACAGTAGAAAGAGAAATTGCACATCAACAAGGAATCTTACATCGTACAGCTCATGTTTGGATCTTAAGAAAAAAAGAAAATAAAATACAAATATTATTACAAAAAAGAAGTGAACAAAAAGATTCGTTTCCTGGCTGTTATGATATTTCAAGTGCAGGACATATTCCTGCAGGGGATAACTATGGTCAATCGGCGGTAAGAGAGTTGAAAGAGGAATTAGGAATTGTTGTAAGGGAAAGTGAATTGATTGATTGTGGAAATCGTAGATTTCATTTTGAAGAAATTTTTCATGGTCGTTTATTTAAAGATAATCAAGTAAGTAAAATATTTGTTTTATGGAAAGATTTAGAAGAAAAAGATTTTGTTTTTGTTGATCATGAAGTAAGTGAAGTTAAATGGTTGGATTTTGAAAAATGTTATCAAGATGTTAAAGAAAATAAAATAAATCATTGTATTTATATTGAAGAACTAGACATAGTAAAAAAATATCTTCGTGTTCAATAATGATCCTTTTTAAGTCTATATAAATCCCTTCTAAGGCGTTTTTTTGGAAAAAAACATAAAAAATATAAAAATAAAAAAGGTGCGGGGGGGGGGGGGGGGGTAAAATATGCTATAATTTATAGTGAATAAAATATGTGTAGTTAGGATGTGTGAGTATGTATTTTACGATTATGGATGATGACCGAGCGTTTGGCGAAACTTTAAAAAATAAATTAGAAAGTGAATACCATGCTGTTGTAGATGTTTATCATGGAATGGTTGATTTAGATCAGATAAAACATGTACCCGATATTTTATTTTTAGATGTGATATTTGAAAATGGGACAGGTGTGGATTATGCGAAAAAGTTTAAAGAAAAGTTTGATTCACAAATTGTTTTTGTTTCAAGTAAAAGTAGTTTGATTTTTAAAGCCCAAGGATTAAAGGCGTTATGCTTTATTAGAAAGAATCATCTTGATAATGACTTTAAAGTTTTTAATCAACTTTACAATGAAGAATGTAAAAATGAAATGAAATTGATTTTTGAACTGAATAAGGGAATGAATAAAAATCAAATGGCATATATAACATTAATGAGTGATGATATTATCTATGCAGAATGTTATGCTCATGAATTGATTATCCATACATATGAACATGAATATGCTGTTAAAATGACTTTGAAGAAATTTATGGAACAAGTAAAACAAGCACATTGTTTTATTCAAATACATAGAAGTTATGCAATTAATATGAAATATATTTATCGTATAGATAAAAATCATATTAATATGGTTAATGAAGAAAGTAAAAATGAATTAGAAATCGGTAGAAAATATAAAAAAGAAGTTAATGAGGCCTTTAGAAACTACTTGATGGATAAATTTTAGATATCATGAAAAATCATGATATCTTTTTTTTGACATATAATACAACGGTGATGTTATGAAAAGAATTTTTCTTATAATGATTGCTTTTGGCGTGTGTTTCTTTGAGGTTCCTGTAGATGCTTATGAAAAATCTTTAAAAAATGTAAAAGTGGTGATTGATGCAGGACATGGTGGTTTTGATAATGGAGCTATTGAATATGGTTATTATGAAGATAATATTAATTTAGAAATTGCTTTGAAAATGAAAGATGAATTAGAAAAAAGTGGTGCTAAAGTCTATTTAACAAGAGATGGTGATTATGATATGACGAAAAGAAATCATCATTATTCTAAACAAGATGATATGTATTTAAGGGTCAAGAAGATAGATAGCTATAAATGTGATTATTTATTAAGTATTCACCAAAATGCTTCTGGTAATAGAAGTGCATGGGGTTCACAAGTTTTTTATTATTATAGAAGCAAACAAGGAAAAGCATTAGCTTTTGATATTGATCAAAGTTTAAAACAGTTAACAAATAGTAGAAAACCAATTAGTGGATGTGGTTTTAGAGTTTTAAGAGCTACTAAGACATTAGGAGTTCTAATTGAGTGTGGTTTTTTATCAAATTATAATGAATGTGGGCAACTAAGAAGCAAAAATTATCAAAAAAAACTATGTCAAAAGGTAAAAGAAGGGCTCATTAAATATCATTTAAGAATAATGACTCAAAAAAAGAAAAAAACAGCAAAAATTTTACAATAAAAAAGCGTTGATTTTATCAATGTATTTTTATTTTTTTAAAAAAATGTAAAAAAATATACGAAAAACTGTTGACGTATTCTTATATGCATGGTATATTATATGGGCAGTTGATTGATGGGCCTGTAGCTCAGTTGGTTAGAGCGCACCCCTGATAAGGGTGAGGTCGATGGTTCAAATCCATTCAGGCCCACCATTTTAACAAATGAAATGGTGGAAAAAGTAAATATTAAATTGGGGCCATAGCTCAGCTGGGAGAGCACCTGCCTTGCACGCAGGGGGTCAGCGGTTCGATCCCGCTTGGCTCCACCAATAAATAAACTAACTGCTTCGGCAGTTTTTTTGTTGTAAAAAAATAAATATACTCTATAATCCAATTAAGGGGGTAAAATATGGCACAAAGTAGAGGAAAAGGAAATTATGTAATCAATACTTTTAATGGAATGGCTTATGGCTTTTTTGCAAGTTTGATTATTGGAACAATATTAAAACAATTAGGAACATTAGTTCATGTTGAACAACTTGTAACCTGGGGGACAGTAGCAGGTTATTTAATGGGACCGGCCATTGGAATTGGTATGGGCTATGCAATTGATGCAAAAGGACTTAATTTGATTTCTGCGGTTATTGCAGGAGCAATAGGAGCTGGAACATTTAATAATGGTGTTCAAGCGGGTAATCCAATTTCAGCTTATGTAGCAGTTTTAGCGGCTATTGAGGTAACAAGACTTATTCAAGGGAAAACACCGATTGATATTTTACTTGTTCCTTTTGTTTCTATCTGTATAGCAGGTTTGGTAACGCAATTTGTAGGACCTTATCTTACACAAATGATTACTTGGATTGGAAGCGTTATTAATGATGGGGTTTCTTTACAACCTTTATTTATGTCAATTGTTGTAGGGGTGTTAATGGGAATGGCATTAACGGCACCAATTTCTTCAGCTGCTATTGGTATTATGTTAGGACTTGATGGTTTAGCGGCAGGGGCAGCACTTGCAGGGTGTTGCGCACAAATGATTGGTTTTGCGATGATGTCTATTGAAGACAATGATATTGGTGATGTTATTGCTATTGGAATTGGAACAAGTATGTTACAGTTTAAAAATATTATTAGAAGACCGGTTATTTGGTTACCTACAATTTTAACAACGATTATTACAGCACCTATTTCAACGGTCTTACTTCATATTCGTTGCAGTGCAATTGGCTCAGGAATGGGAACAGCAGGACTTGTAGGTTTATTGGATGCGATTCAAGTAATGGGAAATCAGTATTGGATACCACTTATTTTGATAGATGTGATTGCTCCAGCAATTTTAACATTTAGTTTTTACAAAGCTTTTAGAAAATTGAATTACATAAGAAAAGGAGATTTAAAGATTGAACGTCTTTAATCTCCTTTTTCTTTATTTAAATAAATCAATAATATCTGCAGTAGACATTTGGGTAATAGAACCATTATTGTTTTCAATAAACATATTCGATAAATCTTGTTTTTGTTCTTGAAGTTTTTGAATCTTTTCTTCAATTGAATTTTTCATAATCAATTTATAAACTTGAACATTATTTGTTTGTCCAATACGATAAGCTCTATCTGTTGCTTGATTTTGTGCAGACATATTCCACCATGGATCATAGTGAATAACGGTAGAAGCACTTGTTAAGTTAAGACCAGTACCACCTGCTTTTAAACTGATTAAAAAGACAGTTGTTTGATCGTTTTGGAAGGCATTAACAAGTTGATGCCTTTTGATTTTTGTTGTTGAACCAGTTAAAACATAATAAGAAATATCTTTTTTACGTAATTCAGCTTCGATTAAATCTAATGATTTAGTAAAAGAAGAGAATAGTAAGACTTTTTGATTATTTTCTTTTGCTGTTTCAATAATATCCATACAAGCTTTAAGTTTAGAACTTGGTTCAATAATATCTTTATATAAAATACGTTGATCACAACATAATTGACGAAGTCTTGTCATCATTGCAAGGATTTGGATCTTATCAATATGATTTACCTGAATAGCACTTTGTAATTCACTATTAATTGTTGATAAGTTAGCAAGATATACTTTTTCTTCCTCTGGTGTAAAAGGAATAATGACATTGTTTTCAATCTTGTCTGGTAATTCTGTTAAAACATCTTTCTTTGTTCTTCTTAAAATAAATGGTTCAACTAATTGCTTAAGTTTTGCTTGTTTTTGTTGGTCTTCATTTTTTATGATTGGTATTTCGTAAGTTTCTTTGAAATGGTGATAATTATATAAATATTGAGGCATCAAGAAATCAAAGATTGACCATAATTCTGCTAAACTATTTTCAATTGGAGTACCTGTTAAAGCGAAACGATATTTACCATTAATTAATTTAACAGTTTGAGCATTCTTTGTACTTTGATTTTTGATATATTGAGCTTCATCTAAAATAAAATAATAGAATTGATAATCTTTATATAATTCATAATCTCTACGAATATAATCATATGAAGTAATAACAACATCATATTCTGGAATGCTTTCAATTAATTTCTTTCTTTGAGCAATATTTCCAGTAATACAAACTGTTTTCAATTTCTTTGAGAATTTTTTGATTTCATCTTGCCAGTTATAAATCAAGGTTGCAGGAGCAACAACGAGACTGACATGATTTTCACCGATACCATCTTCAATCAATGTCATGACTTGTAATGTTTTACCAAGCCCCATATCATCAGCTAAGATACCACCGAAGCCATATTCTGACATTGTTTTTAACCATTTAAATCCTTGAACTTGATAGTCTCTTAAAATCTTAGAATAATTTTGTGGAACTTGAATATCTTCAGGATCTTTTTCTTCAATATGAGAAATCAAGTCTTGGAAATGTTGATCTCTGTTGAAATGTAATGATGAACTGTTCATAAAGTTTTCTAAATAAAGTGAATGATATTTATCAACTTCAACTTCACCATCTTTTAAATCGGTATATTCAATATTTAAATCATTAAATAATAAATCTAAATCTTTGATACTATCATCATCTAAATTAATAAATTCCCCATTTTTTAAACGATGATAATTCTTTTTGTGTTGATAAGCATATAAAATATCTTTAATTTCTTCTTTATCAACATTGATACTATTAATATCGATTTTTAATAAATCATTTTGTAAACGAACACCGATATTTAATTTCATATTTTTAGGTTTATTCATTTGTTTGATTTCTTCACTAATATAAATTTCACAATCATTATTAAGTGAAGGTAAAACACGAGTAATGAAATCATAAATATCTTCTTCATTATAAAGATAATACATTTGAGTGATTTCATCATATTCTAGGTATTTTTGTAGTGTTTGAATAACACCATCTAATTTTAATGGAAGTACTAGATCTTTAGGGTTTTCTAAGATTGTATTTCCTTGATCATCTCGATAATCTAATGTAACAGATAATTCGTTGTTGTTATTTAAATCGACATAAATTAATAAAGAAATATCCATAGGTAGATATTCATCGATATCATCTCCTGTAAATTCGACATAAGGAACAACAGAATCAATGATATATTTAGAAAAACGTGGTAATTCGTTATTTGGAATTGTAAGTGAATTATTTTCTAAATGTGTAAGTAAAGGTCTTAGCGCATCACTACATTCTTTTGAATATCTATTAAGGGTATAGTGATCGAAATAATAGATATATTGATGACCGATGATAGTAATACCATCAGGTTCTTTGTATTTGATGGTTGTGTAATCTTCATCTTTTTGGATTTCTAAAATGAAGTTTTGTAAATCAATTGTTGTAAAGTTAATGTTGATATCTAAATTATCATAATGTGTTAGAAAAAAATCATCAATATTGTCTGATGTGATTCTAATACTACGATCATCATCTTTTAAATGAAAATATTCTTTAATAAAACGAATTTGTTTTAATGAAGAACTATCAAAGGCTTTAGAGTTATGATCGGTAACTAAAGCATTTCCATATTCAACAATTTCGTTTGCTTTTACATTTTGAATAAAAGTATTTAAATTTTTAATTGTATAACTTCTATCGCTAGCAATCTTATAAGATAAACTTAATCGATTAAATGTACTTTTTACTTGCGGTATTAAATGAATGTGTTGATTAAGTTGTAATTGATGTAAACGATGCTGATTTTTATATTGTTCAATTAATGAAAAAGTTAAATTAGCTTGTTCTTTTAAATGTGCGGCTTCTTTTTTTGCTTGAAGTGCTTGTAATTGATCAGCGTAATTTCCTTTTTGATTGAAAGAATAAGGTAAATCACTTGCTTCAAGACCGTAAAATTTTAATAAAATAGCACCTATATGTCCACATGCCAGTTCATTAGGCTTACAGTGATTACAATCGCAGTTAAATTCGAGGATATGTCCTCCTGTATCAACTTGAATTGTAGCAGTATCAATTTTACCATTAACATTAGTACTTCCTACGATTTGGTAAATTTGACCATCTTTAATAACAGACATGTTAGATATTGTATTATGTTGAAATAAGTTATGAGCTACTTTCCAATTGGGCTCATTAAAATACTTATTAATTTCATCATCTTTAATATACATAAGTAGTCCCTCCCATTTAGCTATTATAACATTATTTTTCTAAAATGATGAGATAGAGATACGCATTTTTTTGTTTTTTTAAAAATAGGATTGTTTCCAATCCTATTTCAAAACTGCTTTATAAACACGTAAGACATTTTTATAAAAAATCTTTTCAATTTCTTCAATAGATAATCCAGCTTCAATTAAAGCACCATATAATATTTGATAACCACTTGCATCCTTCATTTCAAGCTTGGATCCAATACCATCAAAGTCACTTCCTAAACCAATACAATCAATACCTGCAAGATTTTTGATATATAAAATATGTTGAACCATATCCTTAACATAACTTGTTTGATGAGTACCTTCGGTAGTTAAAAAATCACTACAGAAGTTGATTCCCATAACGCCTCCACGACTAGCAAGTTTTAAAATCATGTCATCTGACATATTTCTAGCGACACCACATACTTGGCGAGCGTTACTATGAGAGGCAACGAAAGGTTTTGTTGTATGATGATAAACATCATAAAATCCAGCATCACTTAAATGAGAAACGTCAATAATGATTCCTAAACGTTCCATTTCTTTAATATATTGTAAACCAAAAGGTGTTAAACCATCGTGATCATTGATTTTAAACATATCTTCATAACAAGAAATATTAGAAAGGTTAGGGTGTCCAATGCCATTTACATGATTCCATGTCAAAGTAATCATTCTAACGCCTAATCTATAATAATGTTCAAGTAGTGATAAATCATTTTCTACAACAGCCCCTTCTTCTAATGTTAGAAGAGAAGACATGATACCTGCTTGTTGATGATCGATAATATCTTGATAACAAAAGACAGGTTTAATGAGTTCAGGATATTTTTCTATTTCATGATAATAATAGTTAATGAGTTGATTTGCTTTTAAAAAAGGTTGAGGATTTTCACTTAAATCGACAAACATCGCAAAGTTTTGAAGCAAATAATCTCCTTTTTGCATTTTCTTTAAATCAATATGACCGTCATTTTCTAATAAAGAACCTTCTTTACCGTGATGTAAATCATCATAAAGTTTTAAAATGGTGTCACAATGCATATCAACAACTTTCATCATTAATCACTCCTTAAATTTTATATGTAGCATGAATTGCACAACAAGCAAGACCACCATGGCATGTTAAAACAGCAGGCAAATAATTGATTTCTACATCAATACCATGGAAGGTTGTTTGAAATAATAATTTTGCTTTTTTAGCAAAAATTTCATTATCAGCGTGTGAAATATAAATCTTGTGTTGTTTAGCGTTAACACCTAATTCATGGAATTTATCAACAATCGATTTTAAGATTTTTACTTCAGTTCTAGACATTGTATATTTATCAACGGCTTTACCTTGTTCATCTAAACAAAGCAAAGCTTTGATTTTTAACATCGATGCCATTCTGGCTGCCATTGGTGATAATCTTCCACTACGTGAAAGTTGTTTAAAGTTATCTGGATAAAGGAACGAAAAAGAATGATTTGTTTTTTCTTCTAAAGCAGCAAAAATTTCATCAACAGTTTTCCCTTCATCTGCAAGTTGTTTTGCACAAATAGCCATATCCATAACAGGAGCACCTACTTGACGACTATCATAAATATAAACATTATCTAAACCAACGGTATCTTTAGCAAGATGGAAACCGTTGTTTGTTCCTGATAAATCTGCAGAGCAGGTAATAATAATGATTGCTTCATAATCTTCTTCTTGCCATTTTTCCATTTGTTCAACAAGATAACCTGTATTTGGCTGACTTGTTGAAGGAATTTTACCATCTCTTAAATAGTCATAAAGTTGTTTAGTTGAAATATCGACTTGATCTTTATATTCATGGCCATCAACGATGACACTTAATGAAATAAGTTCGATTCCGTTTTTTTGTGCAATTTCTTGATCCATTGCACTTGTTGTGTCTGTCACAATTAAATATTTTTCCATTTTTGATCTCCTTAAAATTCTAATTCGAATTCTTGATAATCTTCTGTAAGAGATTGAGTGGTTTTTAACCAAGCGTAGGCTTCCTCAAATTCTTCTTCAGTAATATCTTCTATTATTCCAAATTTAATAAGTTTACATACATCGTATATACTTTGCCATAAAGCATCGAATTGATGATCTTTTGCATCAATATCTGCTTGTTCACTTTCTTGATAAATAATAAATTCATGTGCGATTTGACTTGCTTGTTCTCTTTGTTGGTCCATAGGATCCTCCTTATATTATATGTTTATATAATTATACCATTAATCAAATATAGAATGATATATAATATTACAAGAAGAAGCAATTTTTGATATAAAATAAAATTTTTTTAAAAAAAGCTAAAGTGAAAAGTTAAATTCCACTTTAAAAAAATGAAAAATAAAAGTAGAATTTACTCTTTCAGAAAGCAGATTTTATAAGAATATTAGGT